>JAQBBZ010000049.1:0-4154 GCA_032125735.1 Labilibaculum sp. | reverse complement strand
GGAACATCTTTAAGGCTAGGTGTATTTTCTAAAGCTTTTTGATATTCGCTTATATATTGATTTTTTTCTTCCATGAATGCACACATAATATCATGACCATTTTTTTCTTTTGGTGCTTTTATAATACCCTTGCATGTTAATTCTGCTAGCATATCAATATAATCTGTCGAGTTAAGATTATCTTTAATATTCTTAATCCTTTTGATAATATATGTAGAGGATGGTGATTCTATTAATTCCTTATAGATGGTTTTGACTATAGGTGGAACTAAATTAACAGACTGCAAGGAAGCACTCAATTTATCTCTTGAAAGCCAAAAATAATCTCTTAAATCTTTCCCATTTAATTGAGGTTCCATTTTGAACCATTTAATTAAATTTGACTTTTTCCATCCTTGAAAATCTTCTATTACTATATCGAGTTTGTCTAAATCTTCTTCAACTTTTTTAATTAGTATTGGGAAGCCATTATCTATAGATTGTAAATTGAATAATTCTTGAAAATGTGGTTCATCCATATATTCTAAAATCATTAGTTTTATGAGAATATCATCTCTAAATTCTGTGATTTTAGCAACGTTTGCAAGTTTTTTCCTTATTGTAAATGCATTTAAGAAACGTTTAATCTGACGAGGATTTCCTTTTAATCCTTCCGCAATTAGCGGTGCTAAAGTAGGAATGATTGATAATTTATTTAATGAGGCAGACTCCCCAACAACATCTTTGACATTCTGATAACCAAAAGTAGAATATCTATCATTTTCCCTGAATTTAGCAAAGGCTTCAACTACTGTGTCGAATTTATCATCTAACTCATTTTGGCAAAGAAGAAGTGTCAAATAGGTTTCTACTTCCATTTCAGAAAGTCTAGGTAATATATATGGAACTTGAATTAGTTTTTCTAAATAATCAGTAACTAAATTTTCATAGTCGCCATTTTCAGAATCCCTAAGATCTTTTGCTCTATACCTATGTTGTATTGCGTGTCTTACAATGCGCTTATCTGCGCCAATAATAAAAGCCGTTTTTTTCACATTTAGAAAGAGTTTTATAGCCTCCAGATTGTCTATTATTCTATCTGGTGTACATCGGTCAAGATCATCAACCATAATAACAAGAGAATCAATTTCACACTTATCAATAGTTTCTTCAAACTCTTTTCTAAAATCCCGAACGACCTTTGGTGTTTTATTTTTATTCTCTTTCTCAGACTTTATTATTCCTTTTAATTCCTCTTGTATTTTTTGTCCTTCATCTGATTTTAATTTCTGAGCAAGCTCATCTGGATTTGAAATCCAATCAGAGATCTTTGATAAACCATCCCCTATTAAACTTAAGCCTCCAGTTGCATATGCTTTAGCAATTGGTATTCCGACATTGGTTACTGCCATCTTTCCCAATCGTAACCAATCAACCTTTTTTAAAAGTTCTTTAGCAGCATCGATTCCTTTAGCAGAGATCTTCTTCTCCTTAACAATGGATTTTAATATAGATTCAATAAGTGCCGATTTCGCATCGTCATAACCTTCAAAAACCCATCCGTTAAAAGAAATAACTACTACCTTTTCTTCTTGCTGTAGTTTATTCTCTAACATTTTCATTATGCTAGACTTTCCACTTCCCCAATCACCAAATAATCCTATTGAAATAGGGAGCATTTTTTTATCAATTACAATATCTTTAAGTAGTTCTGCATGAATATTAAAGCCTAGTAAATCTTTATCTGTTTCGTTATCGTGCCACATATTATAAAATTAGATTGATTTTACTTTTTCGTTATCCTTAACCGCCTTCATCTTCCGATAAACCAGCCACACTATAGCCAGTGCAGCCAAAATTTTAAGCATATTTTTAAACATCGCACCTGTTGTGTAGCCCAAATCGTAAGCGGAGCTGCTGCCGGGTGGGGCATCAAGCAGGCTGAAGATAAGGGAGAGCAAAAGCATGCAAAATATCAATAGTAGAATGCCGATTGTTTTGTTGGTAGTCATCCGGGTATTTTATAATGGTTTCGAATCAAATTCATTTTCAAAATAAAACACTAAACCTCTTTGTTTGTTAAAGGCAAGTGTTTCTGAAATAGAATTCCGAATGTAAGCATAAAAATAAAAAAGGAGCGTGTTTTGTTAGTTAGAATCAATCCTGATAATTAATTGCCATTTAACTGGCTGTTTGCGCATATTGCGCGTGATATTGGTTTTGTGTCTGCATGCATAAATTGTATTCGTTTGCTAAATGTGTTTGTTTGTCAGCTTAATTGATTGATTTATTAAAGCACATTGTTCTTTTTGCTTGTTTTTGGGTTTTGCATCAGTTTAACCGTAGAATGAAAATAAATAGAGGTTTTTTGCATCATCAGCGAAAGCGCATATTTACTGGAATTTTTGCCATGGCAGTACATAATAAATGGTGTTGGATTGAAAAAAACTTTGTTTAAAGTTTTTACTGTTCAGCAATTATTATCTATCTTAGAAACAGTTTTGTTAAAAAGAATGACTCGGCCGAGACATTTGTTTCACTAAAAGCAGGGGTAGGAGAAGTTGGGGTGGATGTAACCAGCAAGCATCATCAGCGAAGGGCATCAATTTTTGCCTGCACTGAGGAATGCTAATGTTTAAAGGCTTTTCATGATGGCTATGGATGCTGTTCTTTGGAGCGGAGGTTTCCCTGCCATAAAAAGGGAGTCATTTGCAGGGAGAGGAGGCTATTTTATTATCGTGAGGGGGGCGTCGCAGTGGAGCGATGGTCTTATTGGCATAAAAAAGGGGCCATTTGCCTGGGTTTATGCTTGTTTTTAATCAGGCCAACTGCATGGCAGTGATGCGACGGTGCTTTGGTCATGAAAATGGAGTCATCTGCTTCGTGCGATGGGGGTTCCACTATTATAAGATAGGCTCCGCTCCGGTTCGAAAGCTTCATTGATATAATAATGAAGTGCTCTTGCAAAGCCGAAGAGTGTATCGAGTATTGGCTTGAAGCCTGCACCAATTAATTTGAAGATTATTTATCGAATTTTAAATTGTAAACACATGAAAATTGAGGGTTTTAGTAAAAGCAGATTCAGAAATGCAGAATTTGTATCGCTGGGAAATGATGTAACTGCAATTACCAAATCGTATGATTGGGTAGGGCTTGGTATTCCCGGTTTTTATACCGGGGTTCAAACCAGTTTGAATAATTTGGTGGCTCAGTTGAATAAACTGAATACGGTAACGGAAACTGCGGGAGCCGAGCTTGCCGACAAGTATTTTAATAACTCGTGGCGGGCTTTAAAGTTTATTTGTTTGTGTTACGAGCTGCATCCGAACGAGGAAATGCGCAAGGCCGCTACAGTTTTAATTAATTTGAGTAAAACGCATGGCTACAACCTGCATCAGGATAGCTGGCAGGAGCAAAATGCAAAAGCCAAAATGTTTTTAGCCGACTGCGAAAATATTGCTGAAGCAAAAGCGGCTATCCGGAAATTGGGTATTAAAGAGATTGTTGATAATGTGCATGCGGCTTTGGAAGCGCTTATTGTATCTATTGGTGAACGAAGCAACAAAAATGCGGATCAAAAACGGGAGAATGACACCAAATTGTTTCGTATGGAACTTGCTGGAAAATTGGGCGGAATGTTTAAATATATGGAAGCCATCTCGGGTTTAGCCCCGGGCGGCGAACTGGATACAATGATTAAAAAAATTAACGATAGCATCCAGAAATTAGAAACATCACACAAGTTGAGGAGCTTCAAAAAGTCGGAAGAGCCTGCTGAAAAGGAATAGATTTTTTGATTTTTGCATGAAGATTTCCCCCTTACAGACCGCTAACTGTTGGGGGGATTTTTTTGTTGAACCACTTTGCGGTTCGCACTCGTCCCACTTCGTGTGGCTCCCGCATATCTTCGTGCTTTGCACTCATCCCCGCACTTCGTACGATCCCCGCATATCTTCGTGCTTTGCACTCATCCCCGTACTTCGTACGATCCCCGCATTTCATACGGGGTTATTGGGGTTGAACCACTTCGTGGTTCGGAGGTGCTTCTCGTCTCCTGAAGGAGAGGGATAGGGTGAGGTTCTTTTGACAATTGAATGAATTATAAAGTGGTTAAGGGGTTATGCGGAAGGGTGTATACTGTTTTTATTCTCAATTTATCTATTCGTGAGTTGATG
>JAQBBZ010000048.1:0-2631 GCA_032125735.1 Labilibaculum sp. | reverse complement strand
CTTAGAATCTTACAACTTATGGATTTCTGAAGGCAAAAAAGCAAAAGAAAAAGCTGATAAATTGGATATTAGCGTTAAAGCCATTGAGTCAGAGAAATTACAAATAATTTCAAAAGCCAGTATTCCAAGCGAGTTTAAATTTACTGAAGATGGAATTACTTATAATGGATTCCCATTATCAAACGCTCAACTTTCAAGTTCATCTAAATACATTGCAGCCCTTAAGCTTGGTTTAATGTCTTTAGGGTCTGTAAAAACAATGCATTTTGACGCTTCGTTCCTAGATAACGTCTCATTAAAAGAGATTCAGTCGTGGGCTGATGAAAATGAATTACAACTACTTATTGAAAGACCAGATTTAGATGGTGGTGAAATTAAGTATGAAATAATTTAAATTGTAAAATAATCGGGTAGGCTTTGGTTTGTCCGATTATTTTAATAACTTTGTTTTAAATTAAAATCAAGAAATTATGGGAATGCAATTAAAGAAAGCCGAAAAGAAGAAAGTAAAATTAAAAGTAGGATTTTCAGGACCAAGCGGATTTGGCAAAACTTATTCAGCATTATTAATGGCCTATGGAATGTGTGGAGACTGGACTAAGATAGCTGTGATTGATAGTGAGAATGGTTCCGCTTCTCTTTACTCAAATTTAGGAGAATTCAACACTATTAATTTAGAGCCTCCATTTACTCCAGAGCGTTATATTGAAGCTATTAAAACTTGTGAGGATGCAGGAATGGAAGTTATTATTGCCGACTCAATTACTCACGAGTGGGATGGTGAAGGTGGATGCTTAGAGATTTATGAGCAGTTAGGTGGACGATATCAAGATTGGGCGAAAGTTACACCAAGACACAGAAGATTCGTAAATAAGATCCTTCAAACAGATACTCACTTTATTACTTGTGTTCGTAAAAAACAAGACTACGACATGGTGAAAGATGGAAATAAAACTAAGGTTGTGAAAGTTGGAATGAAGGAAGTGACAAGGGAGGGTTTTGAATATGAATTAACTCTTAATCTTGATTTGGCAAATGATAAGCATCTTTGTAAAGCGTCGAAGGATAGAACTGGTTTATTTATGGATAGACCTGAATTTATAGTAACTATTGAAACAGGAAAAGAATTAATGGCATGGGCTAACTCTGGAGTTGATGAAAAACAATATCTTATTGAATCCATTCAAGGGGCTAATAATAGAGAGGAAGGAACTACTATTTGGAACAATAACGTAAGATACCAAAGTGACAAAGATGTGATTACAGCATTTAAAGCTTTCGCAGTTAAATTTCCAAAAGATGCAAAATAACCTAACAGAACCAACACCTACCCAACTGTATCATGCAGGGGGTAGGCAAGAAGGTGAGGCGATGTTATTGAAAGGTGGTTTTTATAATTTAAGAGGAAGCCTTTTAAAATTAGCGAAATATTCTTGGTCGATAAGTGGCTTTAAAATTTACTGTACTGATTTGATAAATAAAAAAGGAGAGTACAGATTTAATCATGGATTGATAGTAAAATCTTTAGATGAATTGGTTCCGTGCTCGGTAAATGAACAGCAAATAATTGAGAATATAGATACTGCCGAATTTGCTGAAGGATATTCTAAATGGGTTAATTATTGCGATGAGCGAGATTCTAAAGGTAAGATCTGGAAGATTAGGACTAAGAGTTCAATAGAGGGATTAGCTGAATTAATGAAGCCGAAAGAGAAAAAAATTAATGACATTAAAACGCATAATCATGACAATATTAAAATACCAACTAAAGAGGATGTTTACAAGTCTTTCGAAGCCTTTAGGAAATCACGAGGCCTACATAACATGTAGCTCATGCGGTCATTATTATGATGCTAGAATGTATTTAAGTTGTCCAGTGTGTAATAAAGTAAATAAATAAAAATGGAATTAACAGGAAGTTGGTATTTAAAGAAAGTGCTATTCAATTACATTGTAATGGTTGAAGTGAAAACAAAACATACTTGTCAGGTGTTTTACAAAAAAGGCAATAGAGATGATATTGCGAGATTGAATATAAATTGTAACTAAATAAAAATAAAAACTATGTCAGAAGTACAAGGAAAATTAATCGTAAAAGGCGAAACCGAATCGTTTGGAGCCAATGATTTTAAAGTAAGAAAATTTGTTCTTGAATTAGAGAACGAAAGAAATCCTGAATATAATCAATTCAGAGAGTTGCAACTTACAAAAGATAAGTGCGACATGTTGGACGCTTATGAAATAGGCGAAGAGGTAAAAGTGCAATTTAATTTAGATGGTCGCGCCTGGGAAAAAGAAGGGGTTACTAAGTATTTTAATCAGGATTCGGCCTGGAGAATTGAGAAGGTTGTTTCTGCAAATGTTCCGGCAAATAATGTTGAGGAATTTAGACCATTACCTACAGAAGAGGAGCTTCCGGACCTCCCTTTTTAACCGATCTGTTTTATAACACATTTAAAGCATCTCTTTTATAGGGATGCTTTTTTGGTATATTAATAAATTTGTTTAACTTAGTGGTGAATTAAAAAATCAATTGAAATGCAAATCCAAATAACACCCACACCCCAGCCAAACACAATTCTATTCTGCCATGTTGATTGCTACGAGAACGTTAAAACTAAAAACGCTCAG
>JAQBBZ010000047.1:0-5223 GCA_032125735.1 Labilibaculum sp. | reverse complement strand
ATCATCTTTAACCTTTTAAACTCATAAAAAAAATCCCCGTAAGGAAAAAATTCCAAACGGGGATTTTGAATTATAGTAGTTGAGTTTTGACTATCTGTTTTCTTCCGAGAACTTACGTCCTGCATGAAGAGCCTTAATATTCATATCCACCACTTCAGCACCTTTTTTACCAAAAATCTTACGGATACCTTCTTCCAAATATTCAAATGGAACATCAATAAAAGGCGATGCAGCCCCTAACATTACGAAGTTAAAAGCACGTGCAGAACCAACTTCTTCCTTTGCTATTCTATCTGCATCAATCAATACATAATTAGGCAAGGCTTTAATGGTTTCCTCCAATTTTTCCTGCTCAGGATAATCTATAATATTGATAAAAGGAGTTGAATTTGTCACCACATAACCACCTTTTTTCAAGTAAGGGAGGTAACGCAATGCTTCCATTGGCTCTACTGATAAAATGATATCAGCACCTCCTTTAGGAATCAAATCTGAATAAATAGGTTTGTCAGAAATTCTCATGAATGACTGAACATCACCACCACGCTGACTCATACCATGAGTTTCAGCTTGTTTCATATATAAATTATTGTCTAGTGCAGCAGAACCTAAAGCAGCAGCAATGGATAAAATCCCTTGACCACCAACACCTGCTATGACCATATCTGTTTTCATCTGTTTATTTTTCAGGTTAATATTTGATTAAGCTTTAGCATCTGCTTTTGCCATACTTGCTTTCTTAATTTTTTGATCACGTACATTTTTTTGCACACAAACACGACGAGGTATAATTACAGAAACGCCATTATATTCCAACTCCTTACGAAAGATTTCCTTAATCTCATCATGCTTCTTAGGCACTGGAAGTAATACATGAATGTGCTCCTTCTCTACTCCTAAGCCTAAACAAATTGCTTCCAACTTGCCTTTAGCAGATGATTTCTGACCACCTGTCATAGAGATCGATTCATTATCGGAAATAATTACAGTAATTGGAGTTTTCTCATTAATCGCATCCAATAAACCAGTCATTCCAGAGTGAGTAAAAGTTGAATCACCAATAACAGCTACAGAAGGAATCAATCCTGCATCGGCAGCACCTTTGGCCATTGTAATTGACGCTCCCATATCAACACAAGAGTTAATCGCATTAAACGGAGGCAACGCCCCTAAAGTATAGCAACCTATATCAGCAAATACACGACCGGCGCCATATTCAGCAACCACCTCATTCAATGCCTTGTAAACATCAATATGACTACATCCAACACACAATGCGGGTGGACGTGGAGCAACGATACTTGGTACTTTAAGACCTTCTTTTATTTCGAATCCAAGAGCTTTCCCAACCATATCCGGAGTCAACTCACCATCGCGAGAAAGAGTTCCATCCAAACGACCAATAACAGCTTCCTTTTCTAAATATCCTTTCAAGATTTCTTCAATAACAGGATAGCCTTCTTCCAATACCATTATTTTTTCACACTCGCTGGTGATTCTTTGAATTAGGGTACGAGGAATTGGATACTGGCTAATTTTAACAACTGGATATGGACAATCTCCGTTAGGATAATTTTCCATCAAGTAATTATATCCTAAGCCACAAGCAATAATACCCATTGACTTATCAGCAGCATCGGTATATGAATTGTATATTGAATCTTCCGAAGCTGCTTCGAATTTTTCCTGATTGCTTAACAATTTCTTGTAACGCCTACGCGCGATAGCAGGAAGTAATACGAATTGAAGCTTATCTTCCGGAAGTTTCAATTCATTTTGAGCTATAATTTCAGAAGATCTAACAATACCCGCACGAGAGTGAGCCAAGCGAGTTGTAATTCTCATCAGTACAGGAATCTCGAAAGCTTCAGACAATTCGAATCCGAAACGTGCCATATCGTATGCTTCCTGCTGGTTTGATGGCTCTAGAATTGGCATCATGGCAAACTTACCATATACACGAGAATCTTGCTCATTTTGAGAAGAGTGCATAGATGGATCATCAGCAACCACGATAAGCATACCTCCGTTTGCTCCTGTAATGGCAGCATTCATAAAACAATCGGCCGCAACATTCAATCCAACGTGCTTCATACAAACCATTGCTCTTTTGCCGGCATATGACATACCTAGAGCTGATTCCATGGCAGTTTTTTCGTTAGCAGCCCAATCGCTGTGAATATTTAATTCTTTTGCTTGTTTCGAATGTTGTACGTATTCGGTAATTTCAGTAGAAGGAGTTCCCGGATATGCATAGACACCTGACATTCCGCCATCAATTGCCCCTTGAGCAATGGCTTCAACACCTAATAATAAAGACTTTTGCATGTTGTATTTGTTTAACTATTTTGGTTAATCTATAAGGTAAGACACTTTTAATAAACAAAAAGAAGAAGTGTCTAATTAAATTATTGATGTACATATACATCAATTACAATTACTCAATAAATAGAATAGTAAATTTTGATCACTAGGATCGGGGAAGGAAGTGGAATTTATAGTCCGCCAAATAATTTCAAATATCCAACAAGATACGCGTTTACGAAATAAAATATGGCAGCTAATTCCATCTAATAACTTATGATTTGTAACAAAAACTGGCTTTGTTTCTAATAATTGATGCTAAATTACCAATATTTGCTTCAAAGTCAATAAAAACTTACTGAAAGCAAGAAGTTTAGAATTAATTCAAATAACGAAAACGGTTGCGTAAACAACTCAAGACATTAAATACATTATCATTCAGCACGATAGAGAAAAATACTCGGCCGTAAAATAGTAGATTCTATTTCTTAAATAAATTTGATTTAATCCGTCCAAAAGAATCAAAAGCAAAACGATTTGCCAAAAGAATACTAAGCATTAAATTTATCGAACAACCAACAAATATGGCTAGCATAATTAAAATCTGATACTTTATGGCAATCATAGGAGAACTGCCACCTAATATTTGACCTGTCATCATCCCTGGTAAGGAAATCAAACCAATAACAGACATACTGGCAATTAATGGATTTAAACCACTTTTTATAGCCGAGCGAATAAATGGTGCAAGAGAACTCTTTTTACCATTTCCGTTGACAAGAAGAAAATAATACAATTCCTGTTCTTTACTTAAACGGTTAAAGTAATTACTGATTCCAACAATATTGTGATTTAGTGCATTTCCCAAAACCATTCCCGATATAGGAATGAAGTATCTGGCATCAAAAAAATAGTCGAGACGAATGACAAAACCCAGAAAAAAAGCATCAAGAATCAGAATGCTTATAAACCCTGAAATTGCAAATGGAAGAATAAAAAATCGGTAGTTAAGCCCAGCCCTTTTAATTGTTGAGAAAGTACCAACCAATATCATAACACAAACCCAGATTATATTAATCCAAGCATTGTTCCATTCAAAAATATATTCTAAGTAAAAGGCAACCAAAGAAAGTTGTATCACCATCCGAATTAAGGCAATAACAGTTTCTGTAACAATTTTCACTTTAAAATAGATGAAGCCTATGATTGGAATAATCATTAGTAAAAAACCTAAGGCCAATCTTTCTATTCCTATGTCAATGATTTCTTTCATCTGATTATAATTTGTTTTTTAGTTGCTATATAGCCTGTCCCGAACTTGTTTCGGGAGAACTTACCATGCTGAAATAATCATCTCCCTGTGTGTCAAAATCGCTTTGGCATGAACGTTTCATAGCTCAATTGTTCGGTTGCAATAGTTGATCCACTTCTTGTTGTGCGAGGTAGAAACAATGGTTTTGTTTGATAGTGAATCCAAGGTGGCAAACAGAAGATCAATAGAATGATCGTCCAATGCTGAAACAGGTTCATCTAAAAGGATTATTGGCTTATCCAGACTTAAACAGGCAGCCAAAACGACTCTTTGCTTCTGTCCTCCGCTAATTTCAGTGAAACTTTTATCGGATCCACATTCCCTCACTCCTAGCCGATCTAGAAACAACTGAAAAGATTCAACTTGTTCGGATCTCATTTGCAATAAATCGACCAGTTCATTGGCCGAATCAACAGGTAAATTACTATTTTGAGGCAGCCAAATCATCTTATTCCGAATAGAAGAAATGGTATTACTATTTAACTCCAAACCATCAATTTTAATCAGCCCTGATTGTGGCGTTAGAAAGCCCATTAACACTTTTAGTAGTGATGACTTCCCCTTACCTGATGGCCCACTAAAACAAATTGACTCACCTGCGAACACCTCAAAACTAAGGTTTTCGCATATAACTTGCTTAGGGAAGCTTAAATTTATCTTCTCACATTTTATCATATTCACGATCTACACTATAAAGAAAATAATATTATTTCAATTGAGAACAACACAAATCACATTTCTTTACTAAGCATTAATAATGTTCAACAAAACATTATCAAATTGAGAATATTCTCGCTTGGTAAATTCGCAACACAACACACGACACAATCAATAGCACTGTATACTAATGGATTAAACGAGCGCAATCGATTTAACATGCTGAATAACATGTTTTAAAAACAAATTATTTTAGTGCTTAATTTTTCTGAAACATTACTTTTGTATTGTAATATGTGGATATCTACATATCGAGATTACATAAAATAACTTTTAGAATACATACAATGTCAAAGTACTTAATAGTTGGAGGAGTAGCGGGTGGAGCAACAACGGCTGCACGTTTGCGCAGAATGGATGAATCAGCAGAGATAATCATGTTCGAAAGAGGTGAACATATTTCGTATGCTAATTGCGGTTTACCATACTATGTTGGAAATGTAATAACCGAAAGGGAGAATTTATTACTGCAGACTCCGGAAAGCTTTAAAAGAAGACTTAACGTTGATGTTCGAATTAATAACGAAGTGGTTCGAATTGACCGAGAAAATAAATTGGTTGAAATCAAAGATCTTATCAACAATACAAGCTATACTGAATCTTACGACAAGTTAATTGTTTCTCCCGGTGCAGAACCAATAAAACCACCTATTCCAGGTATTAAAGGCGAAGCGATATTTACAGTTAGGAATGTAAAGGACACTGACAACATTAAAACTTACATCCACGAAAACAAGCCTAAAAAAGCAGTCGTTGTTGGTGGTGGATTTATTGGTTTGGAAATGGCGGAAAACCTTCATCACTTAGGTATGATGGTTACCATTATTGAGATGGCAGAACAAGTAATGACTCCTCTTGATTACGAAATGGCCGCGGTAGTGCATCAACAT
>JAQBBZ010000046.1:0-4132 GCA_032125735.1 Labilibaculum sp. | reverse complement strand
ACTGGTGATTTAAAGAAACTTTTGCCAAGCACTACTTATTTTGCGCGAGCTTATGCTATCAACAAAATGGGTATTGCCTATAGTAGTGAAGTTTCATTTAAAACTGCAATTGGTGTTGCTGTATTAACTACTGATAGCGTAAGAGACATCACCAAAACTACAGCTAATGTGTATGGTAATGTGTTAGCAACTGGTGGTGTTGATATCACAGAAAGAGGATTTGTTTATGCTATGGCTGAAAATCCAACAATTACTGATACAAAAATTACAGATGCTGCTAACACAGCAGGTATTATGACTGCTGCACTTACTGAATTAGCTTCAGGAAAAAAATACTATGTTAGAGCTTTTGCTACAAACAGTGAAGGTACAGCTTATGGTGACAATATAGAATTCTTTACATTGTCAGATATTACAACCTGGTATCTACCTGGCGATTATGTTGCAGCAAGTTATCCTGGAACAACTTTTACCGATTGGGACCCAGAAAACTCGCCAATTGTAATGAATACAGTTGATAACGCAACGACACTGGAAGGATTTGTTTACATGGCAAATGCTAATAATGCGTGGAAATTTGCTTCTCAACCAAATTGGGATGGACCTAATTACGGAGTTGGAGCAAATGCAGGCGAGCTAGATGCAGCTGGAGATAATTTCAGTTCACCTAAGGGTTACTATAAGATTAATGTTGACATGTCTACCACTCCGATGACTTACACTGCAGTTTCTACTGACTGGGGTGTAATTGGTGATGCTACTCCTGGTAGTTGGGATACTGATACTAATTTAGCATACGATGCGACTTCTCAAACTTGGAGAGGAACAGTTCATTTAGCCGCAGGTTCATTCAAATTTAGAGCTAACGATGGTTGGGATATTAACTACGGTAGTTCTGCTGCAGATAACACTTTAAATGCAGGTGGTGACAACATCGCAAATACTGTTGACGCAGATTACGATATCACTCTTGATCTTAGCACTCCAAACACATATACTTATATGGCGAACAGATGGGGTTTAATTGGTGATGCTACCCCTGGTGGATGGGACACTGACACAAACATGACCTGGGATGCTACAAATAAAGTATTTACTGCAACTCTTGATTTAACTGCAGGTGGTGCATTTAAGTTCCGTGCTAATGATGGTTGGGATGTAAATCTTGGCGGTTCTATTGGTGGACTTACTGCAGGTGGTGATAACATTGCAGTTACCGAAGCTGGTAACTACACTATCACATTAAACACTATGACAAATGTAGCCACGGTTACGAAAAACTAATAATTAATACTTAAAAGAGCATACTTCGGTATGCTCTTTTTTCACATTTACACTGTCAAGTGTAAAAGGATTTGATCTAGAAACAACTTTACTATGAAGAAACTATACACATATCTCCTTTCTTTTCTTCTGCTAATACCTTCAATTGGTATTGGACAGATAATTATTTCAGATCCAACATTTCCTACCGAAGATAAATCTGTTACCCTAATATTTGATGCCTCATTGGGTACAGCAGGACTACTAGATTACACTGGTGATGTGTATGCTCATACAGGAGTCATTACCGATAAAAGCACTTCTTCTAGTGATTGGAAGTATGCCCCAACCTGGGGAGATAACAACACAAAATATAAATTGACATCACTTGGAAATAACAAGTGGCAATTAAGTATTACACCAAATATACGTGACTATTACGGCGTACCAAGTGGTGAAAAAATATTAAAAATGGCTTTCGTTTTTAGGAGTTCCGACAATTCGAAAGAAGGAAAAGGAGACGGCGGAACAGATATTTTTGTTGACTTAAGCGAAGGTGGCCTAAATGTTGAATTCGCGAAACCGGTTGACAATACCATTTTTGGAAAGAATGAATCAGTATTAATTACTGCTAATTCTGAGGCAAGTGATAATTTAGAGCTTTTAATCGATGGTGTAAGTATGACTTCAACCTCATCAACTCAATTAAATTTTTCCTATACTCCGAATACTGCAGGCAATCACCAATTAATTGCTGTTGCAACTGCAAGTGGAGAAGAAGCAAGAGATACCGTAAATATAGTTCTTCGTGAAGATACGCCAATAGCATCAAAACCTGTCGGGATTAAAGATGGGATCAACTACATCAATGTTAATGAGGTTACCTTATCGCTTTATGCACCTAACAAAGAATATGTTTTTGCAATAGGTGATTTCAACAATTGGGAGTTCGACAACAACTACCAAATGAAAAAAGACGGAGACTATTTTTGGATTACTCTCGACAATCTTACTGCTGGAAAAGAATACGTTTTCCAGTATGTTATCGACGGGACTATCAAAATTGCAGATCCTTACGCTGATAAAGTCCTTGATCCATGGAATGACCAATACATTTCCAGTACAACTTATCCTAATTTAATTCCCTACCCCACTGATAAAACAAGTGAAATTGCCAGTGTTTTCCAAACAGCACAAACCACTTATACATGGTCCGATTCACAATTTACTCCGCCATCAAAAGAGGATTTGGTAGTATATGAATTGCACGTTCGTGACTTTACTGCTGCAGGAGATATTAAGACAGTAAAAGACACATTAGATTATTTGGAAAGACTTGGCGTAAATGTGATTGAATTAATGCCTTTTAACGAATTTGAAGGCAATGATTCCTGGGGATACAATCCATCCTTCTATTTTGCTCCTGATAAAGCCTACGGGACAAAAAATGATTACAAAGCATTTATCGACGAATGTCACAGTAGAGGAATAGCCGTTTATATGGATATGGTTCTAAATCATACCTACGGACAGTCACCATTTTTACGCATGTACTTTGATGGAACTAAACCAACAGATGACAATCCATGGTATAACGTAGATAATAACTTTGAAAATACCGATGCTCACTGGGGATACGATATTGATCACACTAGTCCTGACACTAAGAAATTGATAGACAGAATAAATGCTTACTGGATGAACGAATATCACATTGATGGTTTCCGTTTTGATTTCACCAAAGGTTTTTCAAATACACCACACAGTAATAATGCTAACGATAGTGATTACGATCCTTGGGGAGGCTTATACGACCAACAACGAATTGATATACTCAAAAGGATGTCAACAGCAATTTGGAATGTAAAATCGAATGCTGCTGTTATTTTCGAGCATTTATCTGACAATGTTGAAGAAAAAGAACTGGCAGCTCACGGAATCATGCTTTGGGGAAATGCCAATCATGAGTACAGTGAAGCTTCTATGGGATATGCATCCGATTTCAATTGGACCTCATGGAAAGAGAGACAATGGAGCAGTCCAAAATTGGTAAGCTATATGGAGAGTCATGACGAAGAACGTATGATGTACCGAAATTTAACTTATGGTGCTACTCTAGGAGATTATAAAGTAACTGAAGTTAATACTGCTCTATCGCGAGTAGAAGCTGCCGCTACTTTTTTCTTTACCGTTCCCGGACCAAAAATGCTATGGCAATTTGAAGAAGTGGGATACGATGTATCCATTGATGAAAATGGTCGGGTTGGCAAGAAACCAATCCATTGGGAATATCAGGATGATCCGAATAGAAAAAGACTTTTCGAGGTATTTTCAGCTCTAATCAAACTGAAGAAAGAAGAAGTTGCTTTTGAATCAGAAGATTTCACACTGAATACAAATACTGCTTTAAAACATATTGAAATTAATCATACCGATATGGATGTAAGAGTAGTTGGTAATTTTGATCTTAAACTAAGAAGTATTGATCCTAATTTCAGTAAAACAGGTACTTGGTATGATTACTTTACCGGGCAAGCGATTACTGTTAGTAATGCTAACGCATTTATTGATCTTAAGGCTGGAGAATATCATATTTACACTACGAAACAACTTTCAGTTCCTGATGTAAAATCGGCACCAAGCGCTTCGAATGTAAGTCTAAATGGCACTTTTAGAGAGGATGAAACGCTAACTGCAAGTTATACCTTTACAGATATTAATACTGATCTGGAAGGAAGTTCAATTTACAAATGGTACCGTGCTGACGATGCGAAAGGAACCAACGAAACTGTTATTAGTGGTGCAAGTGCTCTAACTTATACACTTGTTAGAGCCGATCGTGGCAATTTCATTCGTTTTTCGGTGACTC
>JAQBBZ010000045.1:0-4459 GCA_032125735.1 Labilibaculum sp. | reverse complement strand
GCTTTTTCCTGTTTTAAATTGTCCGAAATTTCGAATGATCTGTTTGAAGCGAGTAAAAAGCTGTTTTCAGCAATAGGATTGGAGGTTCTCCTGCCACTGCCACCTGCCAGGCGAATTGTTGATTTCGGAGCAAATTGATATCTAAAATGAATACGTGGAGTTGCAAAACCACCAAAAATATTGTGATTATCATATCGTAGACCTGTTTGCAAAGTGATTTTATCATTAGGGAGCCAAGTGTATTCCATATAGGCACCTGCAACTTTCTCGCTGCGGTTTGTCCCTAAATTGTCTCCAGATAAGTAATCTTCGAAGTTATCGTATACATACGATAAGCCGGCAGTGTATTTGTGTTTTAAATTTCCGATATAAGATTGGAACAATAAATTGGCATAGAAATATTTCTGATCCGCATCGTAGTTTCTTAATCCATAAAAGGAATTTTGCTCGTGAGATGAAAAATTTGTGATTAATGCAATACTCTTGTCATCATCCTTGGGGAATAAGTATCCGATTTTTCCAAAAGCCTCATATCTGCGAGTATCAATATTAATACGGTATGCATTGTTGATATCATTTGGAAGCTTTGTTTTATAGCCTTTTTGTCCACCAATACGCTGTTCATCAATGAATTTAACTCCAAACTGGGCTTTAAGTATTTTACTGATCTCCCAATTCCAACGGTTCACAAAATTGTATTGTGTCACCATTGGGTCATCTAAAAAATGATCATGGTTCATATCTATTTCCCGATCATTATCTTGAACGTGGGCGAGGATAGAAGTTGATAGCTTTGGTGAAAACTTAACGGAAGTAATTGCATTAACCTCGGCCATTCCCATGCTATTTGCATAAGTGTTTAGATAGAATTTTGGTGATTTTTGTGGTTTCTGATATTCAATATTTATTTGACCGGTAATTGATTCGTATCCATTTATAACTGATCCAACTCCCTTTGAAACCTGTATGGATTCCATCCACGGACCTGGCACGTACACCATGCCATAAACCGATGCTAAACCCTTGAAATTTGGATTCTTTTCTGTCATCATTTCGATGTATTTGCCTGTTAGACCAAGCAGTTTAATGGATTTGGCACCTGTTGCTGCATCGGCATAAGATACATCTACCGAAGCATTGGTTTCAAAGCTTTCGGAAAGATTACAACAGGCCGCTTTGCAAAGCTCTGCGCCAGTTATACTTTGCGATTGAATGGGATTGTCACGATCGATAACGGTACCCAATTTACGCTTCGAAATTACAACTTCGTTTAAAGCAATGTTTGGGACAAGCTCTACGATGATATCTTTTGTGCTAATTTGTTCAAAAGTAATTTCTTTTGTTTCATACCCAACAAATTGGATCACCAGTGTTTTGGATTTCGCACTTGAATTTAAGGTGAAAACTCCATCAGCGTTAGCAGCGGTGCCAATTGTTGTGTTTTTCCAAAATATTGACGCTCCAGCCAGTGGAATAATTTCCCCCGAAGCAGGTTTTTCAATAATTTTTCCTTTGATATCTTCTGCAAACGAGATGATTGGAAGTAGAGAGAGGATTACTATAATAATTCTAATCTTCATATGTAATATGTAAGCGCATTAGATTAGTAAAGTCATTATCAATGACTCCCTATCTAATAGAGTATTTAATAAATATGTGTTTTGTTGTCAATGGAATTCTATTTGATTTCGTATTTGTAGAAAATCATAGAATTAATGAGATGAAGAAGTTGGAATATCAACAGATAAAACAGCACAAAACATCAGGTTTGATGCGTCTTTGCCGGTCAGAATTATAGTCTTCGAATTCCTCCAAATGTAGTTCTGCAGTGAAAAGAGTTTCGATGCTTACTGCATGAGATATGAGAAGAGCTAATTCTGAAGCAATTGGAGCTTTATTTGCCTTATTAATAACTGATGTTGGGTTGGTTTTTAGATAGACTAAATCAAAATCGCAACAAATTTTACGAGCAGATTCAAATGAGTCATTTTCTGATAAATGCTTGTGATCTTCGGAACAACAATTGGAACAGTCTGTGTCGGAAATTATAGATACTTGTATATCTGAATGATTACAAGAAGAGCAACTGTGCTTCAAAAGATGAATACCACAAAATCCTGTTAGGTAGAATACCAGCAGAACAATAGATATGATATTTTTTACTGGTTGTTTCATCTTTAAATAGACCGCTTTATTTGTTCTTTGTTTATTGGTAAGACAATCATTATTCGAAATAGGGTGAAGCGCGATTGCTAATTTTTTTACTGTTTTTATATTTGCACACAAAAATAGTAATGATTTACTGATTTTGAATTGATTTTTCTGAAAAAAAATAACCGAACCCAAAGGGGTCCGGTTAAGTATTTATAATGGTTGATACTAGTGCCAACCTGTTATCATACTTTTGAAATTACTGCTTATTGAACTTCCTATTGTACAAACATACAAATGGATGAACAGGAAAAGAGACAATACAAAACCAATAACCACATGTAATATTGCGGTTAGCAATAATCCACTCAATCCAAATACTTGAGGAATGATGATTTCAGGAAATAACATTGCCATACCGCTTGCAATTATTATTGGAAATCCAACATACATTGCAGTTGAGTAAATAAATCGCTGCATAGGATTAAATTTATTTTCTGCAGATATTGGATATGGCGAATCCTGTTTCTTAAACATTCCGAAAAGATAGTACATCGATTGGTTGAGTATTCTGGTTATTAAACCTTTGGATTTCATTTTGTATTGCTTTCCGTTTGACGTGAACATATTTCCAAAGATGAAAAGAAGGTAATTTAAACTAATGAGAATACCACAAAGATTGTGAAGCTCAACTGATAGTTCGAATGATACTAATAGGGGATTCTCAGGATTTGAATATTGCATACTAATTCCAGAAACTAGTAGTGTAATAAAAAGTACTGCATTTAACCAGTGCCAAATACGAATCCAAATAGGATATAAATAAAGTTTTTCGCTTGCCATACTATTTACGTTTAAAGATTCTGAAAAGTGTGTGGATAAAAATTCCAGTTAGAACTAATCCGAAAATGATTACACTTAAAATATTCAAATATTTATTACGGTTCGCACCTATTACATATGATTCATTAATGATTACTGCATTAATAAAACCATTACTTTTACGCGATTCCATACTCTTATACTTGTATAGGCTAGCCATTAAGTGTGAGTTTTCGGAATGGCATTTGGTACATTTGCGAATCGCATTTTCTTTTGGCATAACAGCATGACTTACTACAAGGCTATCATTTAGTTGAGTATGACACTCAATGCATCTAACATTTTTAAAATGAAGTTCTTGATTTGGTAACCAGTTGTGAGATTTAAGAATATTAATGTTTTCTCTTTCGGTAAGTAATTCAAACTGACTTATATCTGCATGGCATTTTAGACAAATATTATTGTCGTAGGTAACGGTTTCTGAAATTTTCCCGTCTTTACTAGCCTGTGTTTTATAAGAATGAGGATTGTGACAACTCCAGCAATTGAAAGCATCTGGTGCTCGATTGTAATGCATACTGCCATTAAATGCTTCCTCTATTTCTTCGAAATGAAATTTTGCATACTCTGGATCACCAGCGTGGCAATCATTACAAGCATACATCATTTCCATACGCAAATTACCAGCATGAGGAAATGATTCATATTCAGTGGAGTGGCAATCGGTACATTTGAACATACCGTGGTTTGATTGGGCATAGGCTATGGTATCAATTAGTCTATCGCCATACATTTTTTCTTTTACTTCAATGCCAAAATTCTCATTCATGTATTTGAATGTATGATTTCCATGACATTTAAGGCATTTTTGGTTTTTGTTGCTCTCAGACTGGACTTCTTCATTTGTTTCCTGCCCGAAACCAAAAGAAACAGTGCAAAGGAAACCAACAATCAGAAATAAATGTTTAAAACTGCTTAGTTTCATTCTTAAAAAATTAAGTGTTTGCAATTTTGTTTTACTAGAATATCAGAAAAAAAGGGTATAATATTTTATACCCTTTTTTCTGTATTGATTTTTAATTACTTTTTAAAGGTGCGCATGTAGTTTACTACAGCCCATTGCTCTTTTTTACTAGGGATTTTAGTCTCATAGTTTGGCATCTCATCTCTTCCAAAGATAGTTTTATACATGATCTCACCATCTTTTAGACCTTGGAAATCAGCACCTGAAAAATCACCAGGAAATGTTTTTAGACGAGCAGCTTTTGGTCCGTCACCTAATCCTTCATTTCCATGACAAGCACGGCAATGCTTCATGTAAACCATTTTTCCGGCATCAACACTAGCTTTATCGTTTGCTAATGGGTTTGCCATACTTTTATACTCTGCAGGTACTTCCCAAGCCTTAGCTTTTTGTTGTTGCTGTGATTGTGCTGTAAATGCAAATCCTACAATTGCAATTGCAATAATACCAAATAATTTTATA
>JAQBBZ010000044.1:0-4816 GCA_032125735.1 Labilibaculum sp. | reverse complement strand
AACAGATAATGAATCATGTAAATTACCATTTTAATATTGTGACTGTTGATGGGATATTTGTGGGGTTTATATTGTGGTGGCAATTTGAAGGATTGAAGTATATTGAACATTTAGCAACACCGATTGAATACAGGGGCAAAGGATACGGTAAAACGATTGTTGAGCAGTTTATTTCTGAGACTTGTGATGATATAATACTAGAAGTGGAATTGCCGGATTGTGATCCCAGCGAGCGGCGAATCGCTTTTTATAAACGGCTGGGGTTTAAACTCAATATGCTTGACTACAAGCAACTGCCAATGCAAAAAAATGGGATTTCGGTTCAGATGCTTTTAATGACATATCCGGATGATATTACGCTAGCAAAGCTGTCTTTTTTCAAAAAGAGTTTCAGGGAAATGTGTTATGTCCCATACTTTGGATAGCTAAAGCACAAGAACCATGTTGATATCGGAAAATCCCTCTTAGTAGAACTTAGTTGTGCGTTAATTAAAAAGGATTGTGTAAAACGAAAAGTAGAAATGAAATGAAGAAAAAAATATTTGTTTTCCTATTTGACGGGTTTTCTGATTGGGAAATATCTTTCCTCACACCAGAGCTGAACAAGAGTGATAAATTTGACTTAGTATTTTTCTCAATAAATGGAGGTGTAGTCTCATCAATGGGAGGTTTACAAGTTAATACAGAAAACTCACTTTCAGGATTAATTATTGACGAGTTAGATCTGTTGATTCTTCCAGGTGGAACTGCATGGGAAAAAGGGGAGAATGAAGCGATAAGCCAATTTACCAAAGATGTTTTTGAAAAAGGAAAACCAATTGCTGCGATTTGCGCTGCAACTGCTTATCTAGGACAATTAGGATTATTGAATGATGTGAAGCACACCAGTAATGATATAAACTATTTGAAAGGAGTCGCGCCTAAATATAATGGGGAGAAGAATTATTTAGGTTCGCTGGCAGTAACTGACCGGAATATGATTACAGCTAATGGAATTGCTCCAATTGAATTTGCAAAAGAAATTTTTAAGAAAATGGAATTGTATAATGACATTGACATTGAGAAATGGTTTCAATTGTTTAAAAATGGGATTTGGAGTGAATAATAGATTGTATAGTTGTCAATCCATAGGTTTAAGCCCGTTTTAACTCTTGTGTAACTGGAACATGCATGAAGCCCGCAATTGGCTTCTATTAATGCAAAAGAACTTATCTTTCTTACTCCCACATGAAGATTTACATTGCAATGGGTGAAATTTTTTTAAAATCAAACAGCAATAAAGAGTTAAACTTCATTGCTGTTTGATTTAAATCTAATGGGAAAAAAATTATTTCTTTTTCCTTAGATCGTCAGAATCGGTGTTTGTTTCTTCAACTTGATAAGACGGAATGTGCTTAACATGTTTGCCCGATTTGACTTTTTTTGGCTGTTTGTTTCCAGATGCTCCCATTTTAGATCTCCTTTTTAATTAAACAAAATAAATTAATTTTGAGTCGTGTTCGGTTATAAATCATAGCTGGACTGCTCGATTTACTACGTCGCAAAAAGCGAGCCATACTTTGAAATGCGGCATAAAGTCAGGTAATGATGCCAAAACAACAATATATTGTCACTATTCTTTGCGACGTGATATTCTTTGAGATTTATTTATCAAAAGTAAAATTGGTCTATATTGTGTAACAAGAAAGAATTATTCTTGGGGTTAAATAGTTTAAACAATTAACCTGCCTATACGCGGCATAAAGCAACGCTATTCAAGTCAGGACGAATCGCAGAATACTAAAGCTTAAAAATTGAATTAAAAATTATTGAAGGAGCAAAATGATGCTAAAGCAAAATAGGAGAATATTTAAAATCCAGTTGGCTAAAGCCAAACTGCAATAGATAAAATCACAAAATATTTTTTGATAAAAGCCAAGAGTCTATTGCTTTGCTTTCAAGCAACTGAGAATAGGAAATAATTAAATAGGCTTTAGCCACATAAAATAAATAGCATGAATTCTCTAATTGCTAAATTCTGAAAGCGCCGAAGACCTATCAGTGTTTTAGCAGTTTCTTTTCTCACCCTTTATTTAGAACTATTCTCAGAATCTAAAATCAGTGATCTAAATAATGTTTTGTTAATTTTAAAAAGCAAAAGGATAAAAATGCTTTTACGTTAGTTGTAAATTATTAAATAATCTTATATCATAATCTTAAGTCATATGAAAAAAGTGTTATTATTATTTATAGTTGTTTGTTTTAATTTAAACGGACATTCTTCTGATACGATATATTTCAATCCTAATTGGGAAATAACAAGTAAAATAAAAGCTGCTTATTATAGAATTGCGGATATGAATGCTACTGGTTTCTTTTATGAAGGAGCCTTTAAGGACTATTCAATAAAAAGGAACAATGTTATTTCATTTGGGCACTATGATAACTATCAGAAACAGGGTGGTTTTGAAGAATATTATGAAAATGGAAATGTAAGAGCAAAGGGACAATTCACTAAAAATAAACGTAGTGGTTTATGGGTTTATAATTATGAAAATGGGCATTTGAAAATGACTGTTGACTTTTCTACACAATATTTTAATATTATTGAATTTAGAGATACATTAAATAATTTATCTATTAAAAATGGTACAGGTCAATGCATAATCGATGTTTCTGTCTTTGGGATACCTGCTAAATTGACTGCTAACTTTACAGAGGGCATACGCGATGGGAAATGGATCTATTCCGATGATCAGGGTGAAAAAATTCTAGTTGAAAAATACAATAAGGGAACTTTTCTTTATGGTGAATTTAAAGGATCTATAAAAAACAACAACATTATTGGACCACTTCTCACAAATAGGTATTTTAATGAATCTAAGTATTTTATTACTGAAAAAATGTTTTGCGAAAGGGATTTAGATGAAAAAACTTATACTTTCCTAAAGCATTTAACTAAAGAAATAAATTTTTCCAACTCTGAAAATCTAACTTACCTAAATAGTCAAATGCCGGTTGATGCCATAATCTGCATGGCAAACGACCATGAAAATAATTATTGGTTTGGAACAGATGGCAATGGTCTGATAAAACTTGATACTGCATTCACATTTTACAATAAGACCAACTCCCCTTGTAAAAGTAATTTTGTATCAAAAATAGCAGTAGACAAAAATAATAAGGTTTGGTTTACTTATGGTGCAGATAGTTATGATTACGATTTTTCAACATCAGGCTTAGCTTCTTACGCAGAGAATAAAATACAAATATTCAATACTGAAAATTCAGGTTTGACTAGCAACAACATTTATGATATTGCAATAGATTCAAATAACATTAAATGGTTTGCTACATTAAATTGTATCATAAGCTATGATGAACCAAATAGTAAATGGACAAAACATTTCAATATTGATAAAAAAATTCGAATCATTGATACTTTGCAGCTCAGCAATAAAAGGGAATATTTAAAAAATGCTAAAAAGGATAGTACATCTAATTACACATTTGAAATGTATACGGGTACTAAATATAAACCTGAATTAAAAACCTTTAATGAACGTCGGACTTATTATGAGAATCCTTCTTTCTTTACTGATATTAAGATACTCCCAAACAATGATTTATATATCAATTCTGTTTATTCAGGTTGTTCAAGCTATGACGGCATTAATTGGAATATAATATCTGACTCAATTCAGGAAGCATGCACGAAGTTTCAACTAGATAATTTTTGTCATTGCGAAGAATCACAGCGTATAATATTTGAATATTTCTCAACAGAAACGACTTTACATCCAATCACTAGCCCTATGGATCAGATAATAAATGGTTTAAATAACTTAATTTGGATTCAATGTTCGGACAGAATAGTAAAGGTTACTGATTCTCAGATTATAGAGTATAGGATACAGGATAACAGAATCAAATATGCTGAAAATGGTAAAGGCAAATCTGATTTCTATTGTATATTTATAGATGTGGCAGGGAGTCTGTGGGCTGGTATTAATGGTGGCATTATAAAAATTGAGTGATTTCTAATCAATAGCCACAGTGGAACGAATTAGACTAACACAAACGGATACCTTTGGCTTTTTCCAAGCTTGGGAATTGTACGAAGAAGCTTTCCCAGAGGAGGAACGCAGAGAGCTTGATATACAGCAACAGATAATGAATGATGCAAATTATCATTTTGATATTGTGACTGTTGATGAGGTTTTTGCAGGTTTTATATTGTGGTGGCAGTTTGAAGGGCTGAGGTATATCGAACATTTGGCAACACCGATTGAATACAGGGGCAAAGGATACGGCAAAACGATTGTTGAGCAGTTTATTGCTGAGAGCTGCGAAGCTATCATACTGGAGGTGGAACTGCCGGATTGTGATAGCAGTAAGCGGCGAATCGCTTTTTACGAACGGCTCGGATTTAAACTCAATATACTTGACTACATACAACTCCCCATGCGAAAAAATGGTGTTTCGCTTGAGATGTTTCTAATGACATATCCCGATGAGATTATAGCAGTAAAGCTGTCTTTTTTTAAAAAGAGTTTCAGGGAAATGTGCTATGCTCCATATTTTGGATAGTTTAACTACCCGCAAGCTATAATAAAACTGGTAATCAAAATTACAAACACCAAACCCGCGGAACGTAAACCAACAGGCCAAGCCCCCAGCTTGGCCTTTTTTCTTGTCCAGGCAAAAAGTTGTCTTATTCGGCATCAGTATGAGTCGTTCAAGCAAAAAGTTGTCTTATTCGGCATCAGTATGAGCCGACCAGGCAAAAAGTTGTCTTATTCGGCATCAGTATGAGTCGTCCAAACAAAAAGTTGTC
>JAQBBZ010000043.1:0-6048 GCA_032125735.1 Labilibaculum sp. | reverse complement strand
AGAGAAGTTAGCTTCGATGATTTGGTGCGAATTTATTCTGAACAAATTAATGGATTGCTGGATGGTGGAGTCGATGCACTTTTAATAGAAACTATTTTTGATACCTTAAATGCCAAGGCTGCTATTTATGCCGCCGATTTGTTGCTGGAAGAAAGAGGATTGGATACTCCGATCATGATTTCAGGAACCATTACCGACAATAGTGGCCGTACGCTTTCCGGACAAACACTGGAAGCGTTCGTAACTTCAATGAAATGTGATCGCTTGTTGAGCATTGGTTTGAATTGTGCTTTTGGAGCCAAGGATTTGGTCCCATATATTCAACAATTGGATACGCTGCTTCCTGTTTATGTGAGTGTTTACCCAAATGCAGGTTTGCCAAATGAATTGGGAGAGTACGACGAAACTCCTCAAACCATGTTGAGTGATCTGAAAGAATTATTGGATAATAAGAAGATAAATATTGTAGGTGGTTGCTGTGGAACCCGACCAGAGCATATTAAAATATTGGCTGATGCAGTTAAAAATGCAACTCCTCGTGCAATTCCTGTGGTTGAGAAGGAAACTCGTTTGAGTGGACTGGAATTGCTTCGGATTAATTCGCTCACCAATTTTGTGAATGTAGGGGAGCGAACTAATGTTGCTGGTTCTTTGTTATTTGCACGTTTAATTCGCGAGAAAAAATACGAAGAAGCACTCTCAATAGCTCGCAAGCAAGTTGAAAACGGAGCACAAATCATCGATGTGAACATGGATGATGCCATGTTGGATGCCGAAAAGGAAATGGATATTTTCCTGAAATTATTGATGTCTGAACCGGAAATTTCCCGCGTTCCTGTTATGATCGACTCCTCGAAATGGTCGGTGTTGGAAACAGGATTGAAATGTGTACAGGGCAAATGTGTGGTGAATTCAATTTCTTTGAAAGAAGGAGAAGAGGAATTTATCGATCATGCTACAAAAATAAAAAGATACGGTGCTGCTGCGGTCATCATGGCTTTTGATGAAAAAGGTCAGGCAGATACTTTTGAAAGAAGAACTGAAATTTGCGCGCGAGCGTATAAAATATTAACCGAAACAGTTGGTTTCCCAGCAGAAGATATCATTTTCGATCCTAACGTTCTGGCTATTGCTACGGGTATCGAGGAGCATAACAATTATGCGGTTGATTATATCAAAACCGTTAAGTGGATCAAGGCCAACTTACCTTATGCGAAAATCAGTGGTGGAATCAGCAATCTGTCTTTCTCTTTCCGAGGAAACAATACGGTTCGGGAAGCCATGCATTCGGTTTTCTTGTATCATGCCATAAAAGAAGGTTTGGATATGGGAATTGTGAATCCTGGAATGTTGCAGATTTATGATGAAATTGAACCTGAGCTTTTGCAAAAAGTGGAAGATGTGGTTTTTAATCGGAAACCCGAAGCTACTGAGAGACTCATTGAATTTGCCGAAGGATTAAAATCGGAAGGGAAAGTTCAGGTGAAAATCGATGCTTGGAGAGAAAAACCTTGTTTCGAACGACTTTCTTATTCATTGGTAAAAGGAATTACCGATTACATCGAGCAAGATGCCGAAGAAGCCAGACAATTATTGCCTCGTGCCTTGGATGTGATCGAACAACCTTTGATGGATGGGATGAACATTGTTGGTGATCTTTTTGGCGCTGGAAAAATGTTCTTGCCTCAGGTAGTAAAATCAGCAAGGGTAATGAAAAAGGCTGTTGCTTATCTTCAACCTTTTATCGAGGACGAGAAAAATAGCCTTACTGATGCAAAAAATTCAGGGAAAATATTGATGGCAACCGTTAAAGGTGATGTTCACGATATTGGAAAAAATATTGTTGGAGTTGTTTTGGGATGTAACAATTTCGAGGTAATCGACTTGGGCGTTATGGTTCCATGTGCAAAGATTTTGGAAGTTGCTATACGTGAAAACGTAGATGCCATTGGTTTAAGCGGACTGATTACTCCTTCCTTGGAAGAGATGTGTTTTGTGGCCGAGGAAATGAAGCGACAAGGTTTCAATATTCCTTTGGTAGTAGGCGGTGCAACCACTTCGGAATTGCATACTGCAGTAAAAATTGAACCTAATTATGACAATGGCGTGGTTCACGTTGTTGATGCTTCCAAATCGGTCGGGATTTTTAAGCAGTTGTGCGATAAGAATAAGAGAGAAGATTTTCTCGCAAAAACTCGTGAAGAATATCAAATTGTGCGCGAAGATCATGAAAATAAAAAGCCCGTAGAGTACTATACTTTGGATGAGGCCCGAAAAAACAGAGAGCAGATTGATTGGAAAACATCTCCTATCTATCAGCCAAACAAAATTGGCACGCAGGTATTGACTAACTTTTCCATTGGCGAGATTCGCAAATACATCGATTGGACCTTCTTTTTTGTTGCCTGGGAGCTGAAATGCATGTATCCAGAAATTATGGAAGATGAGGATTTCAAGGATGAGGCTAAAATCCTTTTCGATGATGCCAATAACATGCTGGATATAATCGACAGAGAAGGATTGATTGAGGCGAGTGCGGTTTACGGATTGTTTCCTGCCAATAGTGTTGGCGATGATATCGTATTGTATACCAATGAGGATAGATCAAACGAAATTACCCGTTTCTGTGGCATTCGTCAGCAGGAGAAGTTCAAAAAAGGACTGAGTAGTTTGTGTTTGAGCGATTTTGTGGCTCCCATTGAGTCGGAACGAATCGATTATGTGGGCGCCTTTGTGGTAACTGCAGGTTTGGGTATTGAAGAAATACTGGAGAAATTTGCCGAAGATCATGATGATTACAACAGCATCATGATTAAGATTTTGGCCGATCGTTTGGCTGAGGCTTTCACCGAATTATTGCACGAAAAAATCCGTAAAGAGGATTGGGGATATGATGCCGATGAGGATTTGGACCTTGAGGAAATGCTTCGTGAACATTATCAGGGAATTCGTCCGGCTTTTGGATATCCATCATTACCTGAGCATTCTGAAAAACAAGTGCTTTGGGATTTCTTGGATGTTGAAAAGAACATTGGAGCAACATTAACCGAAAGTTTTGCCATGTATCCGGCAGCTTCGGTAAGCGGATTGATTTTCGCGCATCCTGATGCATTGTATTTCACGGTCGATAAAATAAAGGAAGATCAATTGAAGGATTATGCATCCCGAAAAGGAATATCCGAAGAGAAGGCAAAGCAGCTTTTGACCTCGATTTTATAGAATTTTTTAAAATACAAATAGTAGCTGGTAGCTGGTAACAAGTAATTAGTCGGTTGGGCTAATTACTGTGTACTAAAAACTAACCACTAATATCTAACAAAAAACCAATGAAAGTAATCGAACTATTAAATCAGGCAATTGAGAATAAAACCACACATTTCTCTTTTGAATTGTTGCCTCCTTTGCGGGGAAACAGCATAAACAAAGTTTTTAATACCATAGATAAGCTGAAGGAATTCGATCCGAAATACATCAATATCACGGCACATCGCGATGAGGTGGTTTTTACCGAATCGGCAAATGGCCTTATCGAGAAAAAAATTACCAGAAAGCGTCCGGGAACGGTAGCCGTTGCGGCAGCAATAAAAAATGAATACAAAATTACTGTTGTTCCTCATGTAATTTGCAGCGGATTTACTCCGGAAGAGACTGAAAATGCCCTTTTAGATTTAAATTTTCTGGGTATTTATGATTTGTTACTGCTGCGCGGAGATTCATCGTCCCGTCATGCATTTATTCCAAGCGAAGGAGAGCATAAATATGCAATCGATTTGATCAATCAGGTGAATGAAATTAACAAAGGAGAGTTTTTAGATGGTACACATGTTGAGCCTTTTGCAACCCCTTTTTCTTTCGGTTCTGCCGGATATCCTGAGAAACACGAAGAAGCTCCTAATTTGGATTCCGATATTTATTGGTTGAAAAAGAAAGTGGATGCCGGAGCGGAATACATCGTAACACAAATGTTTTTCGATAATCAAAAGTTCTTCGATTTTGTGAAGAGGGTTCGCGATGCAGGCATTACAGTTCCTGTTGTTCCGGGAATCAAGCCAATTTCGGCACTTAGCCAGTTAACTGTGCTTCCGCAGATATTTAAAACCGATATTCCTGAAGCATTAGCTGCCGAAGTCCGCAAATGCAAAACCAACGATGAGGTAAAGCAAGTGGGAATAGAGTGGGGAATTCAGCAAGGAAAAGAATTGATCCAACACGGTGTCCCTTCCTTACACTTCTATACTTTAATGGCAAGCGATTGTGTTCGCGACATTGCCAAAGCAATTTATTAACTCTTTACTCCGATTTATTCGTTTCTTGTTTCAAGGCAAGAAATGATGTCGGGTTGGGGCGGAAAGCCCAATTGCTAAGATCAATTAGGACAAAATTGGTTCTATCCCTATTCTTTCACAGGCAAAACACAAAAAAAAATAGATTATCTCTGTTCTTTCGTAGATAAAACACGAGAAGAAATAGAAGATCACTGTTCTTTAGTAGATAAGACACAAGAAGAAATAGAAGATCCCTATTCTTTAGTAGATAAGACACAAGAAGAAATAGAAGATCTCTATTCTTTTGTAGATAAAACGCGGGAAGAGATACGCCCAGTAATCAGCATCTTGGTCTTACGGCTTATTTTTATGTGCTAACTATAAAAATCAGATGCCTTTCCTACTTACAGAACTTAAATAAACCGGGCAACCAAGGAGCGAAGAACCTGTTATACCATTTTAAAATCAAAATCGGTATTAGAGTCGAATGATTTAATTTTATTATCTGTTGAAAAGAAAAGATTGACTCGTTTATCATCATGATAAACGAGTTTTTTATGAAAAATAAATAATTATCTGTAACTATGTGACATCCATTATACAAAAATAGAATCTTAAGTTATGTAATGGGATCAGTTGTTAGTAGTATGTTTCATATAAAAGTAATCATGAAAAGTAAATTTGTAAATAGTATTCTAGGGGTGACAGGTTTTTTAGGCTTAATAGCTTTACTGATATTTGCCTTTGATATAAGTATTGAAAATACAGCACTGTTGATTTTGTTTGGCTTAATTTCTGGAATTATTAGAAGTCTTTTTGTAGGATATCATCAACCTTCAAAAGCTCTTTTTAAGCAACGTTTTTTTATCTATGGATTTACTTTTGTATTCTTTATAACTGCTATGCTTCATTTTGTGGATGAATTGGAAATGGATTTTCATTGGAGTGAAATTATAGTATGGCTTGTATTTGGTTTCGGGTACGCAATCTATTTAAAGTGGAAATTCAAACAATTAGGCAGGAAAACTAATTATACCAGCCTGGAAAAAGAGGAGTTAATACAAAATGATTCTGCTGGTTATGAAACCGATGGCAAATTGGTGAAGGGAAGGTTAATACTAACAAACAAGAGATTGCTTTTTAAAGCTGAGATATCGGGCATGCCCGAATTTGAATTCAATTTATCGGATCTGAATCCTAACATTGAAATAGTTAAAATCTTAGGCTTACCAGTGCGAATTCTGATTAATGATGGTGCTGTTAGATTGAATATTGTATTTCCAAAATTATGGGAGAGCAAAATAAAAGAGCAGATTTCAATGGCATAAATTTTAAAGCGCCAAAATATAAAGTATAGAGGGGGAAATAGAATTGACCGATGAGGCTTATCATTACATGGGTGTGGCTTATGGATTTTAAATAAATCAGATATGGAAGACGAGAAATCAAGTATTCAGGAATTAAAGGATTTTGCTAAGAAATCGGGTCGAAGCATTGAATTCATTGAACAAGCTTACGATTCCTGTGCCATGCAACCAATCGTATATCACGAAAGAAGTTTGCACATTCCAAATCATACAAATGGCAAAACCTTCTTCGTTTGCTATAACAATCCGAAAAGTGTGAATGGAAAGGATAATTATAGTGGTGTATTCTTTTCTCTTCCTGTTCCTAAATCCACAAAAGTGTTAATTCGTAAGCGATTCTTTTTCGATAAATTGAATTTCTTCTCAGGGAAAAAAGCCTATAAAACAGGAACGGATAGTTTTGATTCACAGGTAGT
>JAQBBZ010000042.1:0-24228 GCA_032125735.1 Labilibaculum sp. | reverse complement strand
TCCTTCGAGGTAATCTCCCCCTTACTTTCCAGATGTCAGGTGTATGTGTTAAAAGCACAGGAAAAAGAAGATTTAGAAGCTCTTGTTGATTTTGCGATTACTAATGACAGCTATCTAAAAGAAAAAGAAATTCATGCTCAGGAGAAAGAAGCATTATTAAAATTTTCTGGTGGAGATGCACGAAAACTTCTAAACATTTTGGAATTGGTTGTTAACTCTCAGAATTCTGAATCGATAACAATCACCAATGAACTGGTAACCAAAGAACTTCAGGAAAATCCATCGATGTACGATAAAGATGGAGAACAGCATTATGACATTGCCTCAGCTCTAATTAAGTCAATTCGAGGAGGAGATCCTGATGCGGCTGTGTACTGGTTGGCGCGAATGATTGAAGGCGGAGAACAACCCAAATTCATAGCCCGAAGACTAGTTATATCGGCAAGTGAAGACGTTGGCTTGGCAAATCCGAATGCTCTTTTACTTGCAAATGCATGTTTCCAGGCGGTTAATTTAGTTGGAATGCCCGAATCGCGTATTATTTTATCTGAAACAGCCATTTATCTGGCAACTTCTCCAAAAAGTAATGCGGCTTATTTGGCAATTGGTAAAGCTCAGGCATTGGTGAGAGAAACGGGAAATTTATCTGTTCCTCTTCATTTACGAAATGCGCCAACCAAATTAATGAAAGATTTGGGTTACAAAAAGGACTATTTGTATTCACACGATTATCCTGGAAATTTTGTTGATCAACAATACCTTCCCGATCAAATAAAAAACCAAAGACTTTACATTCCGCAACAAAATGCCCAAGAAATAAAAATCTGGGAAAGATTAAAAAACTGGTGGAAGAACAGATTTTAATTTCCATTATAAAAGCAAAATTTGTTTACTTTTGCCCTAAATAAAAATAGAATCTCATGATAAAAAACATTCCAAATATAAAATATACAGATAGTGGTAACTTCTTTCTTTTGGCTGGCCCTTGTGCTATTGAAAGTGAAGAAATTGCTATGAAAATTGCTGAGCGAATTGTTCAAATTACAGATAAACTTGAAATCCCATTCATTTTTAAGGGATCGTATCGAAAAGCAAACCGATCAAGATTAGATTCTTTTGCTGGTATTGGTGACGAACAAGCTTTGAAGATCTTGAAAAAGGTAAGAGATACTTTTGGAGTTCCTACGGTTACCGACATTCACTCGGCAGAAGAAGCTGCAATGGCTGCGGCTTATGTTGATGTATTGCAAATCCCTGCCTTTTTATGTCGCCAAACCGATCTTTTGATTGCAGCGGCCGAGACAGGAAAAGTAGTAAATATCAAAAAAGGTCAGTTCCTTTCTGCCGAATCAATGAAATTTGCTGTAAATAAAGTGCGAGAATCGGGAAATGATCAAATAATTCTAACTGATCGCGGAACGATGTTCGGCTATCAGGATATGATTATAGATTACAGAGGTATTCCTGTGATGCAAGAGAACAATTGTCCTGTTGTTTTGGACATTACTCACTCCTTACAGCAACCAAACCAAATAAGTGGAGTTACTGGTGGTCGCCCAGATTTAATTGAGACCGTTGCCAAAGCAGGTATTGCTGTTGGTGTGGATGGAATCTTTATCGAAACTCATCCTGACCCAGCAAACGCAAAATCGGATGGAGCCAACATGCTTCATTTAGATTATTTGGAAGACTTACTAACTAAACTGGTTGCCATTCGAAAAGTGATCAATCAATTTTAAATACAAACAAAAGATCCGGCTAACAACCGGATCTTTTTACTTACCAGCCTGAATTAGATTAATAACTCACTGATTAATAGAGACTATTAAAAACAGATCTGGTTCTTCAATTAAAAAAGTCATTAGTAACCAGCTATTAGTCGTTAGTAAACTAAAGACTAGCTTCTAATTACTATGTACTTTTCATCCATTCATCATCAACTCGCCAAAACAAAGCATTTACCTCATATTTTAAAATCAAACTGAGATTAATACTGTTCTCTCTTCACGAAAGATGTATGAAGAAGTTTATGCGATTTATGACTTAGTGGTTTTTCCAGAAATTCCTTGTAAATCTGAATAATTTCAGGGTTTTCATGAGATTTTCGAATTGGAAGATGTCTATCCTCATCGTAAATAGCATTCATCCTTTGTTGACGAATTTCATTATCAACAGGGAATGGTTGACCACCACCACCCAGACATCCTCCAGGACAAGCCATTACTTCAATAAAATGATAGAATCTATCACCTCTCTTAATAGCTTCCATTAACTGATGAGCATTCTCGAGGCCATTTGTTATGGCACATTTTAATTCTGCTCCTTCCAGAAAACTCCATGCTTCAACAGTTCCCTCAATTTTAATTGTCGCCTCTTTTACGCCTTCCAAACCTCGAACAGGAACAATCTCCAAATTATCGAAAGGAACTTCTCGCCCCGTAACAATCTCATAAGCTGTTCTTAAAGCAGCCTCCATCACACCGCCCGAGGCACCAAAAATAACACCAGCACCAGATCCTATTCCCATCATCGAATCAAAACTTTCATCATTCAGTTTCTCAAATTCGATTCCTGCCTGTCTAATCATCACAGCCAGTTCTCTGGTAGTTAAAACAAAATCAACATCCTTATAACCACTATCCTTCATTTCAGGGCGATTTGCTTCAAATTTCTTAGCCGTACATGGCATAATCGAAACAGATACAATATTTTCAGGCGCAACATTTATTTTTTTTGCGTAATACGTCTTAGCCAAAGCACCAAACATCTGTTGCGGCGATTTACAAGTAGACAGATTAGGTAAATACTCAGGATACTTATGCTCTATGTATTTAACCCATCCTGGCGAACATGAAGTAGCCATCGGAAGTGCGACATCTGGATCATCATCTACCAAAGCTCGTTTCAATCTTGTTAGTAATTCTGTTCCTTCCTCCATAATGGTTAAATCGGCCGTAAAATCGGTGTCTAGAACCGAATCAAACCCCAACCGTTTTAAAGCTGAAACCATTTTTCCTGTTACACGAGTTCCCAATCCAAATCCAAGCTCTTCACCCAAACCAATTCTCACTGCAGGGGCAGTTTGTACAACCACATAAGCATCCGGATCTGAAATAGCATCCCACACTCTTTCCACGTATGACTTTTCGGTTAATGCACCAGTAGGACAATGAACAATACACTGGCCGCAATTGGTGCAAACAACCTCTTCAAGCGGTCTTCCAAAGAAAGTAGATATCTTCATTTCAGATCCTTTATGTGCAACAGCAATAGCACCAACACTTTGTATTTCGGCACATGTACGAACACATCGCTGGCAACGAATACACTTACTGTCATCTTTCACAATTGCTGGAGACAGCATGTCAACGGTATAATTTTTATCTGGAACCAAATCAATAAAATCTTGATTTGTGATTTGATATTCTGCCGACAATGCTTGTAACTCACAATGTCCGTTTCGATAACATTTGGTACATTCTTCTCTATGTTCTGTTAGTAAAAGTTCAATAATATGCTTACGACAATTTCTAACTTTTAACGTATTTGTATTGATTTCCATCCCCTCTGCAACAGGAGTAGCGCAGGATGCAACCAATTTTTGATTACCCACTTGTTCCACAACACAAACTCTGCAGTTTCCCGCAACACATAAATCTTTGTGATAACAAAGAGTTGGAATTTTTATATGAAGTTGTTTTGCTGCCTCGAGTACGGTCTTGTCTTCCTCAACACTAACAGCAATTCCATTGATTGTTAAATTCACCATGTTTGACATATCAATTTTATTTTAAATTGTTCAAAATTTAGATTGGTATATTTTCTTACTAATAAATCATCTCCTCGCGGAAATTTTCAACAATAGAAGAAAACGAATTTGCAACTGATTGCCCCAATCCACATTTAGCTGTTAACTTCATGGTCTCAGTTAATTTTAGGAGTTGATCGAGATAGGAAGCTGGTTTTTCACCACGTTTAACTGCTATTATTCCTTTCAAAAGTTGTTGGCAACCAACCCGACATGGAGTGCACTGTCCGCAAGATTCTTCTTCGAAGAATTCCAGATAATTATTAAGAACATTATACATGGATCGTGAACTGTTAAAAATCATCATAGATCCTCCTGTAGGCAACGAAATCCCTGTTAACTTCCCCTCATAACCAATGGTAGTTTTTCCAAAACGCTTGCGCGGAACCAGAAAACCAGATGCACCACCAACCTGAACTGCTTTGCAATCACCATCACCAAAATCATCAACAAAATCTTGTACAGTCATCCCCAATTCCAGCTCATAAATTCCTGGTATCGGAGTATCCCCGGATACTGAAAATACCTTAGAACCCCGAGAATCCTTAACACCTAGATCTCTAAATTTTTTGGCTCCAAATTTTAATATTGTATAAGAATGTGCAAGTGTTTCCACATTATTAACGACTGTTGGTTTTCCTTTAAAACCTCTCACACTTGGAAATGGTGGTTTATTTCTAGGCTCACCTCTTTTACCTTCCATCGATTCAATAAGAGCACTCTCTTCACCACAAATGTATGCTCCACTTCCCATAAAAATTTCAACTCGGAAATCTAATCCCAATTCATCTAGTATATCATGAAATTTTCTTAGTTCTTTCTTTAAATCAGAAACTAAGAATCTATATTCTCCTCTCAAATAAATATAGCCTTTTTGCGCTCCAATAATTTTAGCACAAACAGCCATGCCTGAAAGAACCTTATGCGGTACTCTTGATAAAATTTCCCGATCCTTAAATGTTCCTGGCTCTCCTTCGTCTGCATTACAGATTACATACTTTTCCTTTTCATTAGATTCGGCAGTCAGTTTCCATTTTAATCCTGTGGGGAAACCTGCTCCTCCTCTACCTTTAAGACCAGAATTCACCATTTCATTGACAAGCTCCTGGTTAGATCTTGACAATGCATTTCGAAGTATCTCTTTACAATCGTCTTCGTGGTTAAAGATCAGATCTATTCTATGCAATTGTTTTTTAATTATTGTTGTCATACCTAAGGGTATTTAAATGTTAGTTTTGCTTTGCTAGGCTTTTGATAGTTAATTTTTTTCTTTGTACTCACGAAGAATATCCACAACCGTGTCTGAAGTCAATTCTGTATAAATTTCATCGTTGATTAACATGGCGGGAGCTTTGTGGCACCATCCCAAGCAATTGGTTTGAAGAATCGTAAATTTTTTGTCGATCGTAGTTTCACCAACTTTAATTTTCAAAAAATCCTCGATGGCGAGAATAATTTGATTTTTCCCCTTCATTGCACACGTAATGGTTTTACATACACGAATAACGTACTTCCCTCTTGGTTCAATATCTAAAAAAGAATAAAAACTTGCAGTGCCATAAACATCGGCTGCAGAAAGACTCATCTCCTTCGAAATTTTTAGAATTACTTCTTCCGAAAGATATCGTTCATGATCAATCACTCCCTGTAAAATTGGGAGCAGATTTTCGCGGTCTCTTCCATGTTTTGAAACTAAATCCGGCACTAATTTTTCATTAAAATCCATAAAGTAATGGTTTAAGAGTTAATAACTAATAGAGTTCTTCCCTGAAGGTAAATAAAATAAAGAAATTTTTCTCTATTTAAATTTTTAACCTAAAGTCCAATACATTACAAGCAAAACTAAAAAATACTGAATCACATAATATCTGAAATTCACTAAACACCTTGTAAAATATAATCTCGCAGAGAAAACGTTTGCGTAACAAATCCTTATTATGTCTAATCGAAGGCAATCAAAAACACTCGCAATTTGAATTTAGACTTCTTTTAAACAACGATTTTCCTTTATGACACAAAAAAAGCCTTCGGAGTATTTCCAAAGGCTTTCTTTATTAGATTGTTATAGAATTAACAGTATTCCCGAGCTTCAATTTCACCTCTAAGAACCATGTACCCATTCATAGCTAGTGCTTTCATTTCATCCTCTCCTGGGTATACAACCACCGGTGCAATAAAAGAAACCATCTCCTTAACGTAATTTACCAAATCAGGATTGTGAGCAATTCCACCGGTTAGCAGAATTCCATCTACCTTACCCTTTAGTACAGTTGACATTGCACCAATCTCTTTTGCCACTTGATATGACATTGCATCCTGAATTAATTGTGCCTTAGCATCACCTGCTTTGGCTTTTAATTCAACATCGTAAGCATCATTAGTACCCAAATGAGCAACTAATCCACCTTCACCTTTAATCATTTTCTTTACATCATCAAGGGTGTAATCACCACTAAAGCAAAGTTTTGCCAATGCTCCAGCAGGTAATGTGCCCGATCTTTCAGGAGAAAACGGTCCCTCACCATCCAGAGCATTATTTACATCTATTACTCGTCCTTTACAATGAGCACCAACAGAAATACCTCCTCCTAAGTGAGCAACAATTACATTAATATCTTGGTATTTTTTATCAATTGACAGAGCAAATGCACGCCCAATTGCTTTCTGATTTAATGCATGAAAAATAGATACTCTTTGGAATTCAGGATGTCCTGATATTCTTGCAACATCAATCATTTCATCAACAACAACAGGATCCGCAATGTAGGCTTTGGCCCTTGGTAATGCCTGAGCTATATTATCGGCGATTAAACCACCTAAATTACTCGCATGTTCTCCAAGTACTCCAATTCTCAAATCTTCTTTTAAACGTTCATTTACCGTGTAAATTCCGGATTCAATTGGTTTCACCAATCCTCCTCGTCCAACAACAGCTTCTATTAAATCAATTTGAATTTCGGCATCAATCAATTCTTTCATAATTATATTCTTACGAAATTCAAATTGATCTGAAATCTTTTCAAACTTGGACAATTCCTCGTTTGAATGCTTTATATTTTTCAAAAAGACAGATTTATCCCCTTGAAAAACAGCAATTTTGGTAGATGTGGAGCCAGGATTAATAGCTAAGATTCTACGAGTTTCCATTTGTTACGTATGTTTGTGTTTGTGTTTATCTATTATTCAATTTGATGCAAAAATACCAAACTTGATTAGAATTCAATACCATTTAATGACATTTTACTACAATTTATCTATTTAGTTTGATTTTTAGTAATAAATTGTCACAAAATCTTTAAATACGGTAAACAAAACCATGTCGCTTAATTTTATCTTAGAAATAGATATAATCGTTTTACCCACAAACAGAAGAAAGAACTAAATATGAAATTAAAAATTAGAAAACACTACAATTCTGCAGATGATATCTGATTACTAAAGTAAAATCCGAAAAGAAGAGAGTAGAATTGAAACGAAGCGTTTAGCTCCAATCGTTGAAGGAAGGTAAATTGTCGAGAGCAATTACTTCCTGGCGAGCTTCAAAATGATTAAAAAGATCATGTTTGGGCCATTCCTTCACCGATTTTAAAAATTGACTCATTAACACACTTAAATCCTGTGTAAAAGCAGATCCCCGCCAAGTAGAGCTATTGGTAATAATTACATAATTCAAACCATTTTGTTCATGCTTTAAAAGAGCAGAACTTCCAGCTAAGGTGCCGGTTCTCCACCAAATGCCATCACCACTAGTTCCTTTCCAACCAATTGGACTGCGACCAAGCTTATTAGGTGTAGTCATGTATTTCACGCTTTCTTTGGAAAGAATATCTGGTAAGCTGTCGTCACCATCAATAGCCAACATAAATTTAATCAGCTCTGCAGCAGAAGCAACCCAAGCACCGGCACCACCTAAAGCCTCCAAATTATTTCCCCCGTCACTTTTAAAAACCGTTTTTCCCGATCCATCAAAAGCGGATATTTTTTCAGCGTCAGATTGCTCGTAATAATTTACCTCATTAGGAAAGCGATCCTTTTGCAGACTGCGGCCCAAATGCATGTCGTAAATACCTGCAGGGTTCAAAACATGAGCTTGTACATATGCCTCGTAAGGTTCGTTAGCCACTTTAGAGATAATCTTCTCGAGAATAACGTACCCCAGATTAGAGTAACTTCCGCCCGTTCCAGGTGTAAAACTTAATCTTCTCGACAAAGCAAATTGAATAGTACTTTGCGCATCAATTGGAGGCTCAACCTTCATTTTCTTTGCTATTTCCAATGGCAAAAACATAGGATCGCCATATTTACTTGTAAATCCAGATGAATGACGAAGCAAATGTTCTACAGTTATTCTGTTTACACGTTTATCATTAATGTTGCCATATGTCTCATCGTTCAAAATTCCATGCTCACCAAAAACAAAATCATCTAAATGCAATTTACCTTCCTCTTGCAATTTCATAATTGCTGTAGCTGTAATCAACTTAGAAACGCTTGCAATTCTAAATAAATTAGACGGTTCCACTTCCTTTTCATCATCCACATTAGAATAACCATATCCTTTCGCAAATACTAATTTACCATCCTTAACAACAGCAACAGTCGCACCGGCTACTTCCCATTTTCTTAAAAAGCTATTCAATAACTTATCAGCCTTTTGGGTTTGTTCACATTCCGATAATTTATTTGAGATTCTATGAGACACAGCTTCAATGCTGTTATCAAAAGCTACAGGGGGAGCCTCTTGAGTAGAGAAGCTAAATGTCTGGTCGAGAAAAACCAGGGCTATAACGATAATTATTGATACTAATCTTCTTACAATCATTTAATGTAAATTGATTCAACTTGTTTTATTCCAACTACACAATTCAACCCAGCAACAAGCCAGTATATTCTTTACTTCTTTTACGGATACAAAAATGTTCATATTTTTCCGTAATACCATTCTAAATTAGATGCAATCAGTAAAAAGCAGAAATTAAAACTTTAATCACAAATATAATTTATTTAATCACCTAAACAAATCACTTAAGCACATTCATGGTACGTAGAAATATTTTTTTTGTTTGCCTTGATCCAAATCAGGAAAGTATAATTGAAGACAAGAAGAAAGTAAAAAGCAAAAAACATCCAAAAGCTTACACAAAGAAGTAACTATTTGTGATCTAAACGAGCTATCATTATTTCTGGAAAATTAGTTCTAAATGAGTTATACAACCTGTAAAATTTCCATTTTTTCATCAATCCCCTTCATCTTAACCTGTCCTAAATTAATTAAAATGTTACGGCTGCCATTTAATTGATTAGCAATCGACTCACTAACTAAAAATTGCGAGTTGAATTTCTTATTAAGCTGTTCAATTCGTGAGGCTATAATTACATTTTTACCTGCCAGAGAAAATTGTTTGCGGATTTCATTCCCAATGTTACCAGTAATCACCTCACCACAGTGTAGGCCAATTCCCACACGAGTCATATTACCATCTATTGCACTTCTACAATGATTAATCACTTCGATAATTTGAATACCCGCGCTGTATGCATCCATTACATGATTTGGATTTTTAACTGCAACACCAAAAGAAGCCATAAAACCATCTCCTAAAATTTGATGTATAATCCCATTATTTTTCTCGATTATTCTGATTAATGGATCAAAAATTGCATTTTGAAACTCGATGGTTTGCTCAGGACTCTGATGATCAGCCATAACCGTAAAATTACGGATATCTAAAAACATGATCGATCCTGTCACCTTTTGCCCAACCTTGTCGTTACGATGCAAGATTAATTCATTTGCAACATCCTTCGACAACTGTTGACCAAGAAGAGATTCAATTTCATTTTGATCATCTTTCGCTTGAAGCAGGTTATTCACTCTTTTTTGAATTTCTGATGCTACAACACCTGCAATTATACCTGCAGACAACAAACCCAAACTTCGCATCGAATAAATCTCGATCATCTGATCAACATCACCTGTTGGTTTTAAAAACTGTATTCCCCAATAAGAAACGCCAAAATATCCCAAACAAGCTAATATGCCAGCTCCCAAAGATATTTTAAAATCGAGATGCATGGCTGATAACATCAGCAACAAAAAATAAAAGGTGAGACCATCGTACTCAAGAACCAACAAAGAGTTATCATACTTTACAATGTTATACAAGATAATGGCAGGTAATCCAAACTCAAACAATAAGTTTAGAATTAATACTCGTTTTGGAACAGAACGCTTATTTTTTATCATCCAGTTCATTCGGGCAAAAACGATGATTTCAAATAATAAAAAGTTCAACCACCAAAATGAAACAACCTGAGCAAATTCTCTGTTATTCAATTGATCGCGCAATAAATTTGGAATGAGCTGATGCAAAATCGGAATCACTAAAGTACTTACCACGAAAACAAACAAGATAATCCCGACCCGCTTTCTCTCAATTTTAAGAAACTCAGAATGCAAAGGCTCATTATATTTATGGTAACCGGTAAACATAGTGTTAGATTTAAATATTCATCAAAGAAATCAAGTTTTATAATTATCGACTACACGAAATAGATAACTACTATTTTTTTATCGGTAAAAAGACATTCAAGTACAGATAAGTTCTACTAAAAGTAAAATCCCAAATTATAATATTAAACCACACACATCATTTATGAAACCTTACGATATCTATTTACAGCAATTCCTAGTATTGCGATGGAATACGCACCAAGAATACTTAGATCCTTAACAACATCCATAAATCCAGAACCTTTCAGCATTATCATTCTAATAATTCTAATAAAATATGCAACAGGATTCAACAAATTTAGTTTTTGTCCCCATACAGGCATACTTTCAGTAGGTGTAAATAATCCACTCATCATGATGAAAATAATCATGAAAAACCAGGCAATAAACATGGCTTGTTGCTGAGTATCAGTTTGAGTTGATATGAATAAGCCAATCCCCAAAATGGTAAGCAGATAAACAAAAGCGACCAAATAAATCAACCAAACCGAGCCTAAAATCGGAATCTTGAATACAAATGCAGCAAGAAGTAATCCCACACCTAATTCAAAAAAACCAATGATCAAAAATGGTATTAATTTTCCAATTAGAAATTGATATTTTTTTATTGGGGTAACATTAATTTGTTCGATGGTACCAATTTCCTTTTCACGTACCACATTCATCGCAGATAAAAACAGGCCAATAACTGTCACCAATAAAACCAAAATTCCCGGAAGCATATAGGGAATGTATTTCATTTCAGGATTAAACAAATGAGAATATGTACTTTGAACCTGCTGAATTGATTCACCATTGCCTACTGTTTTGAGTTTAGCATTAACTTGTAAATTATATTCTTGTATCACCGAAAGAATATAAGCATTATAAAGTCCGGCCGCACTAGCATCTATTGCATTAACCAGAACCTGAACCTCTGCTGATTCTCTTTTATCTACCGATCGACCAAAGCCATTCTCAAAAATTAAAATAGCATCTACATTGTCTTTAAAAAGCTCATCCTCGGCCTCTTTAATCGAAAAATCGATATCCTTAATGGTGAAAAAAGGAGAACCATTAAATTTGGATATAATTTCACGGGAATGGCTGGACAAATCTCTATCAACAACAAATAAATTGGTGTTTTTCATTTCGTAAGTGGCCGCAAACACCAACACACATAACTGTATGATTGGCAAAACAAAAATTACGGGCAACATACTTTTGTTTCTAAATATTTGTAGAAACTCTTTTTGTAATATGAATTTTATAGTGCGCATGTGGTATTTCGGTTGCAATAAAATAATGAAATCAAGAATAAAAACGATTTGATTTTAAATGGCATTACTCCAATCTGATTTTAAATTTTTTGACGCTAAGACCAATAAATCCAACTGTCATTCCGAGAAGAATTAATGTTTCTTTCCAGATAAATTCAAAACCAACTCCCTTAAGCATGATATTTTTAATGATAACAATAAACCATCGAGGTGGAATAATATTACTGATTATTTGCAAGGGCAAAGGCATGTTTCGCAAAGGAAAAATAAAGCCAGAAAGTAGAATTGTAGGCAACATCAATGCAAACATAGAAAGCATCATAGCCACCTGCTGACTTTCAGAAACTGTCGAAATAAAAATTCCTAAGGATAGTGCCATCAGAATAAACAATAGACTTTCAGCCATCAACAAAGCAAAACTGCCCAAAACTGGAACTCCAAATACAAAATATCCCATTCCGACAATTACCAAAGCGTTAATAAAAGACAAAATTAAATAAGGGGTAACTTTCCCTAATATGATTTGCAAAGGCCGCAATGGCGAAACCAGCAGAATCTCCATGGTTCCCATCTCTTTTTCACGTGCAATGGATATTGATGTCATCATAGCGGAAACTAACATTAAGATTGTAGCCATAATTCCTGGAACAAACATGTAAACACTCTCCAATTCAGGATTAAAATACATTCTTGTTTGGGGCTTAATTTGGCTGGGAAGCGTCTTCCCTCTATTAATTTCCACATTGTAATTCTGAAGAATTCCCTGAAGGTAATTCACTTCCAAACTTGCCATATTTGGTTCCGAAGCATCTGTTAATATTTGTACAGATGCCTTAGATCCTTTAATTAGATTTTTGCCAAAATCGGGTTCAAAGACCAAAACCACTTTCGTTTCCCCTTTTCGGAATACTTCATCAACCTCCCCGATTCCATCCAAGCTCTCAACCAATTTAAAATAGCCCGAAGATGTAATTTTATTAATAATTTTAGCCGAATATTCATCTTTAGAATGATCTACAACAGCCATTTTTACATCTTTAAGATCGTTGGTGATTACAAAACCAAAAAGAAGCAATTGAACAATTGGCATTCCAAATAATATCAACATGGATCTCTTATCACGAAAAATGTGAAAGAACTCTTTTCTTAGAAAACCGATAAATCGTTTCATCTGATTATAATTTGTTTTCATTTACCATATGAAACTCCCAAATTACACTCATCCTCCTGTGTGTAACAATTTTCACATGGTCGTTTCTTCTGTTTATTTATAGTAATCCCATTCAGTTTACTACTCTTGATAATTACTCTTTCTTGCCAATCGAAGAAAAACCTCATCCATATCCTTAGCATCAAACTGCTTTTTGAGAGCTTCAGGTGTATCCAAAGCTTCAATTTTACCATCAACCATAATCGAAACCCGATCACAATACTCAGCCTCATCCATGTAGTGGGTAGTTACAAAAACGGTAATCCCTTTTCGAGAAGCTTCATAAATAAGATCCCAAAATTGTCTTCGGGTAACCGGATCAACACCACCTGTTGGTTCATCTAAAAATACAATCTCAGGATTGTGGAAAATAGCGACCGAAAAAGCCAACTTTTGCTTCCAACCAAGAGGCAATTCTCCAATTCGCTTGTTTCTTGCATGAACCAAATCCAATTTCTGCAACAATTCGTCCGATTTTGTTATGATTTCCTTCGAAGACATTCCATAAATACCGGCATAAAAACGAATATTCTCAAATACCGTTAAATCCTCATACAAGGAAAATTTCTGACTCATGTAGCCGATATTTCGCTTCAATTCCTCTCTCTGTTTGTATACATCCAAGCCAGCAACCATTATCTCTCCGGATGTTGGATACGAAAGACCGCACAAAATTTTCATTGCTGTGGTTTTTCCGGCACCATTTGCTCCCAGAAATCCAAATATTTCGCCCTTATAAACATCAAAAGACAAATCGTCATTTGCAGTAAAAGCGCCAAACTTTTTAAATAAATTCCGTACTGATATTACTTTTTTATCCGAATTCATTCCTGAATAGTATTTTGCTGACTCAAAGCCATAAAACAATCCTCTATGCCAGCAGTAATTTGTGTAATCTCAATATTATCTTGCCCCTTAGATCTCAAATAATCATTCAATTCTGAAAGGGAAAAATCAATCCTAGTATCTGTATAATGAATGCTTTGACCAAAAAGGTAGACTGAATTTACATAAGGATAAGCTCTTAAATCCAACAAAAGTTGATACGTATCCTTTGTTTTTATAGAGTAAAGATCCTTTTCGAAATTGGCGATTATACCTGACGGACTATCTAAACTTAGAATTTCACCTGATTGCATGAGAGCAACTCTTTCACACAACATTGCTTCATCCATATAAGGAGTAGCAACAACAATGGTAATTCCTTTGGATTTTAAACTTTTTAGCATTTGCCAAAACTCACTTCTCGAAACGGCATCAACTCCTGTGGTTGGTTCATCTAAGAGCAATACTTTTGGTTGATGAATTAATGCACAACAAAGAGCTAGTTTTTGCTTCATCCCTCCAGATAATTTGCCCGCCAATCGATCCTTAAAGGGTTCAATCTGCACCCAAATATCCCGAATCATATCCATGTTGTCTTCGATTCGAGTATTGAAAACTGTTGCAAAAAAACTGAGGTTTTCTAATACACTTAAATCCTGATAAAGAGAAAATTTCCCAGGCATATAGCCTAAAATATTTCGGATGTGCTTGTACTCTTTCACCATCTCGAAACCGCATAAGGTGGCTGAGCCGGAATCAGGAACCAGCAAGGTAGCCAACAAACGAAATAATGTTGTTTTTCCTGCACCATCAGGCCCAATCAAACCAAATAATTCTCCCGATTCAATATTCAGATTAATCTCCTTAAGAGCCTGAACATCCTTGTAAGATTTCGATAAATTAGTTATATTAATATTAGAATTCATATGCTATTTGAATCTAATTTCGCCCGGCATTCCTATTTTTAAACGCCCATCATTTTGAACCTGAACTTTAAGTGCATAAACCAATTTTACCCGTTCGTTCTTGGTTTGAATTATTTTAGGTGTGAATTCGGATTGTGAAGAAACCCAAATAACTTTCCCTACAAGGGTTTGATTTTCATCACTATTTTTATCTATCAAAACATCAACAGTCTGTCCTATCTTAACATTGGCCAACTGGTCTCCACTAATATATCCCCTAAGATCCATGGTTCTTAAATCAGCTAATTTAAATAACGGAGTTCCTACATTCACCATTTCAAATTCTTCATGATATTTCTCAAGAACAGTAGCGGCTTGAGGTACAAAGATCTTACTCTTTGTTATCAAATCGCTCAAGGATTCTATTTTGCTATCGATACTTTCCAACTCTCCTAACACCTTGGCATTTTCTGTTCTAACCGCTTGTATTTGTTTCTGAGCAAGTAAAATACCACCATTAACATCATCGACATTTTTGCTGGTTGCCGCTCCATCTGCAAACATTTTATCAATTCTAGACTTATCCTTTTTAAGAATAGAAATTTGCTCCTGAAAGACTTCAATGCGCGAAAGAATATTTTTCACTCCTGAGGCAATAGCTCTTTTTTGTGCTTTTAACTGCTCTCTTTGAAGAAACAACTGCGTTGTATCAATAAGGCCAATCTGTTTTGCCTCGGTAAATACATCTCCCTCATTAATCGTAAGAGAAAGAATTTTACCCGAATTTTCGGCTGAAATCATGTATTCCGTGGCCTCAAAATTTCCAAATGCATCCGACTCATTTTCGTTTTGATTGCATCCCAAAGCAAAGAAAACAATGGCTATTCCTATAATTGTCGTTAATTTCATTTTATCGATCTTTAAATTCCTTTGATTCGTTTGAATTCAGCTAATGATTGCTGTAATTGAATGGTATGATATTCCTTATTTAATTTCGCTTGAATTTCCTTATTCAAATCCTCTAAATAATCACTTGAAGTAATCACCCCATTATCCAGCTGAGAAGCTGAACTTCTGCTAATATCCTCCTGCAATTCGATGATGGCATCATCCTTTTCCAATAATATTTCAAATTTCCGGATCTCATTGCTTTCTTCCCCCAAATTAATAAGTTGATTTTGCGTAAAACTCAACTCCTGGGTTGTCACTAAATCTTTTTGAATTCCAATTACTTTTTGCTTTCTGCGATTTGATTTCCAATCAAAAATATTCCAGGAAATTTTTGCACCTAGCATATAATAAGTGTCAAATTCATCCTTTAATTGATTGTAACCAGGATTTCCATATCCCATCTGACCAAAAGCAGACACCACCGGATACCGGTCTTTCTTCAACAGCTCTTTTTGAGCATCCAACAATGATTGCTGACTTAAGTACAATTTGTATTCAGGTCTGTCCTTAGCTTCTATACCATTACTACTAACCGATTCTTTATTCAATTGAGTTTCTTTAAGTTCCGTATTCACATTCAAACTTCGTCCCATTAGCTGAGAAAGTACATTAAATGAGGATTCCTCATGAGCATTTAGCTCTAACACCTGCTGCTCAATTAGAAGTAATTCCGACTTCAATATTTTAAGATTAGCTGGTAAAATAACGCCATTTTCAACTGCAGATTTCAATTGTTGAACACGTTTTGAAATGGTATTTTGTTTCTCGAGTATTACCAATTTACTCTTTCGAACCAACAAGATTCCAAAATAGGCCACATTAACACGTTCACGAAGTTGATACATCTGAATCTCCAAATTATTAATTTCAACTTCTGATGATTTATCTTCGACCTCTATTCTATTCCGGATTTTGCCACCGTCGTATATTAGCTGCTGCACATCAAGGTTGAGCGAATATCTATCCTTCGGCGCTTTTGGTGTATCCATTCCAGGAAAAGATATTCCCGTTACATCCGATTGATAACTAAGGCTTCCATTTGCATACAAGCTTGGCAAATAAGCGACCTTCAAATTCTCAGCATTCAAATTTGAAGATTTACTTAATAGCTCCTTGCCTTTCATCAATGGAAAAGTTTTCTGAACCTCTTTGTGGCATTGCTCCAAACTCAAAATCTCCTCCTGAGACCATCCTATCTGAATCTTAAAAAAGATAATGAGCAAAAGGATGTATTTGCTTTTTCTAAAAATTGGTATCATTTCAAAAAAATTAAATTTTTATCGATTGAATAATAAAATCAGAAACACGATCAGCTCTAGCCTTAAGAACTTCATTTACATCTTCATTTTTATATAAAATTTCTTTTATTACAGGTCGGCTTGCAAAGGGAAAAATAGACAAGCTGATGATATTAAGAATTAATTCTCTTGGATCAATAGGTCTTATTATTCCAGATTTAACCGCTTCACTAATTTGTAATGCTGTATTTTCCTTTCCTTCCAAAACGCCTTCAACATCTAACAATTTTAGTATTCTTGTTGGGTCTGAATTTATTTCGTTAATTACAAAATTGGGAATGAATGGATATTCAATTAACACTTCATGATAGAGTCTACAAATATTTCTGATCTTTTGAAACAATTCTGAATTATCAGCTAAAAAGGCAGCAAGCGGTCTAATAATCTTTTTAAATGCTTCCTCGAAAACATGCTCAAACAACTTCTCTTTATTTCGATAATAATAATGCAACAAGGCTTTATTTATACCTGCACGATCTGCAATTTCTTGCATTCTTGCTCCGGCTAATCCCTTTTGCGCAAAAATAACCCTTGCAGCAACGAGGATACGTTCTTGAGTCTCGACTGATTTCTTTTCCATTTACACCATCTAACCAACTGGTTACTATTCGATTTAAAACAATTAACCATTCGGATTAACCGTTTGGTTAATGCAAATGTATTGCTTTTAATTTTATCTGCCAAAAAAAAACCTGCTTTTATTAACCATATGGTTAAAAAAGCGGGTTTTGAATAAAAAAGCTCCCATTGTTTACTGATGAAAGCGTTCTAAATGTTCATTAAAACTTCAAAAAACTATTCGTATTTTAATGATTCTATCGGATTTGCTCGTGCAATCTTTAACGAATGTCCACTAACTGTAACTACTGCTAGAATAATTGACATCAATAAAGCCAAAATGAAACAATACCATGGAAACTCTATCCGATAAACAAAATTTGACAACCAACGCTGCATTATAAAATAGGTCAATGGCCAAGCTATAATATTTGCAACCAGTACATTCAAACAAAGTTTCCGACTCAAAATCACCATTAAACTAAGTTCAGAACTACCTAATACTTTGCGAATCCCAATCTCCTTAACTCTCAGTTGCATTTCAAAAGAAACCAATCCCAGCAAGCCCAGAAGCGCGATGAAAAATGCCAAAATAGTAAATGAACTAAGAATGTTTGCAACTCTTTCTTCTCCTTTAAACAGGTTATTAAAATCATTATCTAAAAAGAAATACTCAAATGGTTGTCCGGTTGTCATTTTCATCCAATATTTTTCCACCACCTTTACTCCATCCATTACATTGTCTGGTTTTAATTTCACCAACATGTACCGTTTAAAATGCTTTGGATTAGATACTAATAAAAGAGGAAGTATTTCATCGCGCATCGATTCAAAATGAAAATCTTCAATCACGCCAATAATTTCAACAGGCTCTCTTCCATTTTGATTAAAATCAGGCTTATAAACATTTCGTCCCACAGGATTATCGGTATATCCTAAGGCTGCAATTGCAGCTTCATTAGCTATATAAACAGAAGAATCTGATAATCGATTTTTATCAAATTCCCTTCCATCTATTACATTGAGTCCTAATAAATCAATAAAATTTTCATCCACGTGCATCACGCGAAAATTAATCAAATCCTCATTGCTTGCGCCTTCCCGATACATCGACCAACCATTTGTACCCCGGCCCGGAACCATACCTGAAAATGATACGTCTTCAATTCCCGAATACTCCTTTAGCTTCTCTTTTATTGATATTTTCTGTTCATTTTTTAATGCATATGCTCTATCAACCACTAAGACACGATCCTTATCAAATCCCAACTTTTTTTCCTGCATAAAATCAACCTGCTCTTTTATTACAAATGCAGATATCAAAATACCTATAGCAACTGTAAATTGAAAAATAACAAGACCAGCTCTTATTCGTTTCCCTAGTCGGCCTTTTTGAACCTCACCTTTCAATACACTCATCACTCTAAAACCCGATAAAGAAATTGCCGTATAACTTCCTGCGAACAATACAACAAATGCGATCACGCCTCCCATAAACAGAAAATACTCTCCTCTCCATAATAGCGATGACATCAAACTTTTTCTGGCAATTTCATTAAAATAAGGCAACATCAGCTCCACCAAAAAGAAAGATATAATAGCCGCCAATAATGCCATCAAAAAAGTTTCGGCATAAAATTGAATCATGAGCATTTGCCTGCTACTACCAAACACTTTTCTAACTCCAACCTCACGAGATCGGGTATATGAGCGTGCAGTAGTTAGATTTAAGAAATTAACGCAAGCCAGTAATAAAATGAAAAATGCGATGGCCGAAAATATATAAATGTATTTGATATCGCTTACTGGCTCAATCTGATTTTCCGTAGTTGTCTTTAAATAAATTGATTCTAAGGGCTCCAAATAATACTTAAATTCATTCCCAGTTTTTTCCCACTCTTTTAAATCAATCCCTAAATCTTCAATCAACTTTGGGCCCATATGTCTGATCGTAAAATCTCGAAATTTATCTTCTAAATCCTTGTAATTGGAACCTGGTTCCAACAAAAAATAAGCCTGCATATGGTCGCTAAACCAATTAGCTTCTTCCTCAGCACTAATATTTGCTAAAGCAACTAAATCATAATGGAAATGAGAATTTTCCGGAACATCCTCTACCACTCCGCTTATTGTGTAGAGATCATCTTTATCTCTTGTCAATATTTTTCCAACCGGATTTAAATCGCCAAAATATTTTCGAGATGTACTTTGAGTTAGTACAATACTATTCTTCCCCTTTAGAGCTGTTTTTGCATCACCAAATACAAAAGGGCGTGAAAACACTTCGAAAAAAGTAGAATCAGTACGTAGAAATTTATTCTCAACAAATTGTTTATCTTCATACCTAAACAACACATTATTCCAAAAATCAATTCTTACAGCATATTTTACCTCAGGGAAATCGGCAACTGCGTTTGGAGAGAAAGGCGCACAAATCGAGTTGCCATCCATTTTTCGCTCACCCATCTTTATTTTAGTTGCGACACGATAAATATCCTTGGAATTAGGATAAAACTTATCATAACTTAACTCATCCTGTACAAACAGATAAATAAGAAATACACAAGCTAATCCAACAGCCAAACCAACAATATTAATAAAGGAATAGCCTTTGTATTTTCCCATATTTCGAAAAGCAACCTTAAAAAAATTCTGAATCATAGTTAGGGGATTAGATTTGCAACTTATTGTATCAATCCACATGCCACTACACACAAAACACTAACCAAGTGATAATTAACTAAAAAACCTCATTAATTAAGCTGTTCGATTAAGCACGTGCATGTACGAATTCGCACAAAAAAAAGAATGCCTTGTGAGCATTCTTTCCTATTTTTTTATAAAGATTAAGCTTAATCCAACTTGTGAATTAATAAACCTGAACGAAGTTTAGGCTCGAACCAAGTTGTTTTTGGAGGCATGATATTGCCTGAATCAGCGATATTAATTAATTGTTGCATAGACACTGCATACAATGCAAAAGCAACTTTCATGCTACCACTATCCACGCGTTTTTTCAACTCACCTAAGCCACGAATACCTCCTACAAACTCAACACGAGTTGTGGTACGAAGATCTTCAACACCTAAAAGGTTATCCAATACATGACTTGACAAAATAGTTACATCTAAAACTCCGATTGGATCCTTATCATCGTAAGTTCCTTCTTTAGCATTTAGCTTGTACCATTTGCTATCCAAGTACATTGAGAATTCATGTAATTTAGCAGGCTTGTAAATTTCCTCACCCATGCACTTAACCTCAAATTTCTCATCAAGCCTAGCTAAAAATTCAGCTTCAGTCATCCCGTTCAAATCTTTAGCTACACGATTGTAATCGATAATTGCCAATTGATTATCTGGGAAATGAACAGCCATAAAATAATTGTACTCCTCATCACCTGTATGATTTGGATTCTTAGCTGCAAACTCATCACCGATACGAGCAGCAGCGGCAGTACGATGGTGACCATCGGCAACATAAGTAGCAGGAACTTTAGTTGCGAACAACTTTTCCAACTCCTTATTAGTTTCAGGATTGTTTACAGGCCAAAAATGGTGACCAAATCCGTCTTCTGCTACGAAATCATACTCAGCATCTTCATTCTTAACAATATTTGCAACAATTGCATCAATCTCCGGAACAGCTTTATATGAAAAGAATACTGGTTCAAGATTAGCCTCGGTATAACGAGTTAAAATCATACGATCTTCCTCTTTATCCGGACGAGTTAATTCATGCTTTTTAATTACACCATTTTTGTAATCTTCACAGGCTGCATTTGCAACAATACCATACTGAGTTCTACCATCCATGGTTTGAGCATAAATGTAAAACTTAGCTATTTCGTCCTGAACCAACCATCCCTTATCCTGGAACATTTTTAAATTGGATACAGATTTTTCATACACCTCTTCTGAGTGAACGTCTGTTCCGGCAGGGCAATCTATTTCGGCACGAGTGATATGAAGCAAAGATACATCCTTACCTTCAGCCATTTGAGCGGCTTCTTCTGAATTCATTACATCGTATGGCAAGCAGGCCAAGTCTTTTGCAATCTCTTTTGGTGGGCGCAAGCCCTTAAATGGTTTTAAAATAGCCATCGCGTTCTATGTTTTTGTTGTGTTTGTTTGTTGTAATCCTTTTGAATGCAAATTGCGTTCAAATATATAAGGTAGAAAACAAGAAGAAAATGACTTTCCTCTTGTTTTCCAATTATTACTTATTTACTCTGAATGTTTCGTCTCCATTTTTAATGTAGTTCACAATTTGATTTGCTCCAGCAATACCAGCATTGATATTTGCCTCTTCAGTTTGTGCTCCCATTTTCTTAGTCGTAAATAAAAATCTGCCTTTAAATTTATCAACAATCTCATCTTTACAATCAGGAGCTATATCAGAAATGTATGCAAAATCTTTACGAGCATCCATTAATTTAATCAAACCTTCTTCATCAATAACCTCTTTACGAGCTGTATTCACAAGAACACCACCTTTAGGCATCTTGTTTAACAAATCGAAATTGATTGATTTTTTTGTTTTATCATTTGCAGGAATGTGAAGAGAAACGTAATTACAAGTACTGTACAATTCCTCAACAGAATCAACAACAGTAACACCATCTGCTTCAATTTTCTCTTTAGGTACAAATGGATCGAAAGCATAAACTTTCATTCCAAAACCTTTAGCAATTTCGCCTACATAACGACCTACGTTACCATATGCATGAATACCGATTTTCTTACCGCGTATCTCAACACCAGAAGTTCCGTTAAAACCGTTTCTAGCCAAAAACACCATCATTCCAAAAACCAACTCAGCAACAGCATTTGAATTCTGCCCTGGAGTGTTCATAGCAACAACGCCATTTTCAGTACAAGCTTCCAAATCGATATTATCGTATCCTGCACCGGCACGAACAATAACTTTTAGGTTTTTAGCGGCCTCAATTACTTCGCGTGTAGCATTGTCACTACGAATAATCATAGCGTCAACATCGGCAACTGCGGCTAATAAATCTGCTTTATCAGTATAAGATTCCAACAAAACCAATTCGTAACCAGCACCTTCTACAACAGTTCTAATACTATCAACAGCAGCAGGAGCAAAAGGTTTATCGGTTGCAATTAATACTTTTGTCATTTTATTTGATTTTTGAATTATGAAAAAATAAAATGTCATTGCCAGCCAAATCGAAGCAATCAGGAGATTACTTTAGTCGTTCCTCGTGCACTGAATGACAAATAAGCAGGAGATGGATTTCCCCATTCCTGCCCATTTACTATTATATTTATTTTACGTGAGTGCTTTTGAATTCTTGCATGCAATCAACTAATGCCTGTACGCTTGATTTTGGTAAAGCATTATAGGTCGATGCACGGAAACCACCAACAGAACGGTGACCTTTGATTCCAGACATTCCTTTCGCAGTAGCAAATTTGTAGAATTCATCTTCTAATGCTTTGTACTCATCAGTCATCACAAAACAGATATTCATTAATGAACGATCTTCTTTGTTGATTACAGTTCCTTTAAACATCGGATTGCTATCAATCTCGTTGTAAAGCACAGCCGCTTTTTCTTCGTTCAATTTCTGCATGGCAGCAACACCACCTTGTTCTTTAAGCCACTTCAAAGTTTGTAGAGCAGCAAAAACAGGAACAACAGGAGGAGTATTAAACATAGACTCATCTTTAATATGAGTTCTATAATCTAACATTGTAGGAATAGTGCGATCCATCTTACCTAGCATATCGTCTTTAACAATAACAAAGGTAACACCAGCTGGCGCTAAATTCTTTTGAGCTCCACCATATATTAAAGCATATTTAGATACATCAATAGGTCTTGAGAAAATATCCGAAGACATATCAGCAACTAGAGGCACATTCACATCCATGTCGTACTTGATCTCAGTACCATAAATGGTATTATTAGTTGTGATATGAAAATAATCTGCATCAGCAGGAATTTCGTATCCTGTAGGAATATAATTGTAAATCGTCTCTTTTGAAGAGGCAACTTCAACAACTTCTCCAAACAATTTAGCTTCTTTTAAAGCTTTAGCGGCCCATGCACCAGTATTTAAGTATGCTGATTTCTTAGCCATCAAATTGTAAGGAATCATACAGAATTGAGTTGAAGCACCACCACCAAGGAACAATACAGAGTATCCTTCTGGGATGTTCAATAATTCTTTAAACAAAGCGATAGCTTCGTCCATCACGGCAACAAATTCTTTGCTACGGTGAGATACTTCCATCAAAGAAAGTGTTGTTCCGGCAAAGTTCTTAATAGCTGCAGCAGTATTTTCGACTGTTACATCAGGAAGAATCGAAGGTCCTGCAGAAAAGTTGTGTACTTTCATTTTTTCAAACGTTTTAAATTTTAGTATTATTCCATATCCTGAGGCAAAATTGCAAATAAAAATTTATTTTAAGATGGTTTTACCTGTTAAAATGTATGTTTTAAAACAAATAATTTATCATCTTATCCCCCTTCGTATAGATTAATATTTACGTTCTGAAAAACAGAAACTTAACCTTCAGAAATCATTGCTTATTATTCATTCACAAGATGGTGTTTTTATATCCAAATCCAAAAAATCGAATGAGTCTGAATAATCCTCATGAATTAATATGCTAAAAAGGTAAATTCAATTCAGTATTCCGAATTAAGTTTACCTTAAAAACCATGTCAAATATATGAATTTATGTTTTAAATACCCCTTGAATAATTGGATTAATAACTAAATAAGCAGATACATCAACATGCATCTGCTTATTCTATATCATTAATAAAATCTCTTTATGCCTTATAAAAAGGAATTTTTGTGATTTTAGCTTTAATCGCTTTGTTTCTAACACGAATAAAAATCTCGGTATCAAGTTTGTAAAAACC
>JAQBBZ010000041.1:0-8887 GCA_032125735.1 Labilibaculum sp. | reverse complement strand
GCGATGAAGGAATGCTGAATGGATTGGCTCATTTGAAGTTTCATGAGCGAAGTAGAAAGAGAAATTGTCGATAAATCCTTCGTGTAATATGGAAAAAGTTAGCTATTTTGTACATAATTATTTAAAATTTTAATTTCACATGAATATAGCTCGCTATTTTTTCGTTTTTATTGTACTTCTGCCGCTTACAAGTATAGCGCAAGATACAGTGTATTTTAATCAGGATTGGCTGCTTGTTGAGAAAGAGAACGCTCAGTTTTTGTCTACAATAAATACAATTACAGCTGGTCAATATTTGGTAAAGGACTTTACAATTGATAAAGTGTTTCTGTCCGAATTTCATTATAAGGGTTTACAAGCAAATATAGATTGGACCAAGCTTTACGAAGTTGGCTTTAATATATATGCAGTGGAGAATGGTTTAAGTCGCGATTATTATCCTTCCGGATCGATAAAAAAAGAGTTTGAATTTATCGACGGAGAACAAAAAGGGATGGTAACATTGTGGCGTGAAAATGGAAAGAAAGAAAAAGAATTTTTTGCCGTAAATAATATTGCAAATGGTGTTTATACCGAATTTTTTGAGAATGGAGAACCTAGTTTAAGCGTGAAATTTGAAAATGATACTCTGAATGGTGCTGCTATTTATTATTATCCGAATGGTGGAATATCTAATATGGGGAAGTTTGAAAAGGGAATTAAGACTGGAACTTGGACTTACCTTTTGGAGAATGGAACGCCAGTTGCTGAGGAATTATACCAAAAAACATATTTTATTGATGGGCCGGATATAAAAATTAGTTTTCCGGAGGGATTGTGGTATTTATCGGAGAAGTATAAGGTAGAAGGCCGATTAAGTTTCCTTTTTTACAGACTTGGATTGAATGAGGATGAGGATACAGAAGATTTGGCGTCTTGTCTGATTTCATTGGAAGATGTTCCATCGGATATTGGATTGATTGATTATTCCTCTCATAGAAGAAGGCGACTTTCTGTAGATGTAAAGAGAGTAATTCCTAAGGAGGATCAACTATTTACCCTTCCTCAAAGCATAGGCTATTTAGCTGAACATACCGATTCTTCGAACAAAGCACGCACAGCTATTATTTTGCATTCTGTTCAAGCTGGAGTAGGAATGGAATTAGTCCTTGACTGTTCAAGTGAAGATTACAAAATTTTAAAAGAGGAATTTGAATACATACTGCAATCTCTTACAAAGTAGTATGTCTGGAATAATATTTTAAATCTAGGAATGAAAGTAGTCTCTACAAATATAGGTGAAAGCGTCGAAATCAATTACCATGGAAAAATTGAAAAAACAGGTATGTATAAATATGCTGTTGATCAAGCAATTTTTCTGGGGAAGGATGATGTTGTTAACGACTCGGTAATTGACAGAAGATATCATGGCGGTGCTGATAAAGCCTGTTATTGGTACTCGGAAAAGCAATATGATTTTTGGAAAGAGAAATTCCCCCATTTGGATTGGGATTTTGGAATGTTTGGAGAAAATCTGACCATATACGAATTGGATGAAGGAAACATTAAAATTGGTGATGTTTTTCAAATAGGAAATGCCAAGGTTCAGGTTACTCAGCCTCGACAACCTTGCTTCAAGCTAAATTATCGTTTTGATTGCGACAGTATGGTCCGCCAATTTATAGATGCTGGTTTTCCGGGCGTATATATTAGTGTGCTTGAGGAAGGAGAAGTAAGGAAGGGTGATGAGTTGATTTTATTGGAAAGGAGAGAGGAAAGTTTATCGATAAGAGAAGTGTACAATTTGTTATATGAATCTCCCAAAGATGAATTAAAACTCGAGAAAGCACTGTCTGATCCTGCACTTGCAGTAAGCTGTAAAAGAGATCTAAAGAAATAAGAAAGGACAGCATCTGCTGTCCTTTTGTATATTAACTTCCTAATATTATTTTTCGAATTAAGGCCTCGTGGTCAGTAGCACTTACATCCATATTAAATCCAATTTTATAGATCAAGCCATTGTACCAGGTGTAATATTGTGATGAGCCAGTTGACTCCTTGTCCATTAGATTGTCTTCGGGAATAAATTTGTAGTAATCAAACATTCTTGGCCAGGTTCCGACTGCAGGTTTGTAATACAAAGGGTGAGTTCCTTCCAATACTAATTTTTCATAACCAATAATGTTTTCTTCCATCGCTAAAGTTGTTTGCTCATCCGCAAAAGGGTCTTCAGGATATTGAGTAATCGAGATAATAAAGAAATCCTTAAAATTGGTTTGATAGCCAGTTGCATTCTCTAAATAAGAGAACTGAGCCTGAAATACCAATTTATTGAAGGCATTCCACGAAGTTACAATATTTGCTTGTTGCTGAGCAGGTGTAAATGGCAAATCATCTATAGATAAAAGGTTTAGCTTATCTCTCATAGTTGATGGCATACAGGATAGTGCCTGAGAAAAACTTACCGGAGCATAATAGTCAACTTTCTCGCGAAATTGTAATAGTTTAAAATCATAGTTGTAGGTATGATCTCTACCATCAACTTCATTCAAGCTTTCCAATAAGGCTTGATTTTCATCGATATAACCTGTGTGTTCGTTGTCTTTTGCACATGAAAAACTTCCAATAATGAAAAGTATAATGAAAAAATAATGACGTTTCATAATGATGTGATTAGGTAAATCAATAGTAACAATACAAACTTACGTAAAAATTGATTTTATGTTATGTCTTGTTTAAAATTAAATAACTAAATCAAGTTTTTTTCACCCGACGAACTCAAGTTTCGCATGCTCTCTAAACCACACTCATACGGACAAATAGTTTGTTTAATGTCCTCACTATCAGTAATTACAAGTGTTATGATTCCATCAAACTCCAGTTCTGATTTTATTGCCAGTAATAGTAATAATATCAGGCATATAGCCCCGTATTTTCTCTGTAATAGCAAATTTCATTGTCTTGTATCTTACGAGAGTTAATGAATTTTTGTGTCCTAAGGCTTTTTTTGTTGGTGGAGTCATGGGTAAACCTCCAAGGCTTCAAAAACTGTTTTGTGGGCTCGTGGGTAAACCTCCAAGCTCAAAAAAAGACTTTTTGGAGTCATGGGTAAACCTCCAAGCCATTCCATTATTAGGCTATTTGTGCATAAATAAGCATGTAGTTTATAAATCATTGTTCTTCCAGTGTTAAAATAGTAACTCTCATGCGAAATTTGAGTTAATTACAACTATTCTGAGTTTCAGGCTATTTTTCATTTGCCAGCTCCCAAGCAGTTAAGAATATCAATTGAGAGACTCTGTTTATGGCTTGGAAATCTATTTTTTCAGCCGTGTCGCTTGCTTGGTGATAGTCTTTGTGTAAGCCGTTAAAATAAAAAATAGCGGGAATGCCATGTTTTACAAAGGAGGCTTGATCCGAAGCTCGATACAGAAAATTATCAGGAGTATCGTATTTGTAATCAAGCTGTAATTTTGTGCTGATCTGATTTATACTATCGGAAATGACTTTCAATCTGGGTTTAAGATGATTGGCTCCCAACAAGTAAACATAATCTGTGGTATCATGAAATTGGTCGTGCCGGCCCAGCATATCCAAATTTAAATTCCCAACAATATTCGACAAAGGAACAGGAGAGTCGTCTACAAAATATTTTGATCCGTACAAGCCTTTTTCTTCACCAGTAAATGCCACAAATAGAATACTTCTTTTTGTTTTATGTCCATTCTCACTTGCTTCCTGAAATTTTCGTGCAATTTCTATGATTGTTGCAGTTCCCGAAGCATTATCATTGGCTCCATTAAATATTTCACCATCTTTTTTTCCAATATGATCGTAATGGGCCGAAATAACTAAAACTTCTTCCTTCTTGTCAGTTCCAGGCAAAAAGGCATACACATTTTCAGTGCTTAACTCCTTGTATTTTAAGTTGAAATTAAAAGCAAACTTTCGATTTGCCTGTTTGCTTTGGTTTATCTTATGAGCAGCTAATATTTGTTTTAATCTTTTTGGTTTAATTTGAAGAATTGCACTGGCAACAGAATTTGAGATTGCTCCTTGAAAGCTGTTCATTCTGCTTTTGTATTTGGTAAAAGACTGGTTCGAAGTTATGGAATCAAATGGATTAGATTCACCATTAATTTCCGATTTAAGATTCATTCCTCTTGGGGATATTGATTTTCTTTTGTTGAGCAATTCTTTGTATTGACTGTTTTGATTTGGATTGCAAAACAGAACCAGTTTGGCTTTTGAAGCCTTCACAATATCATTCGATTTTATGGCTGCAGCATAAAGGCTCGGACTTAAGAAGAGAACAGCCTTATTCGAATAATCTTTGTTTGTATAACTTGCATTAGGTGCTGTTCCTAAAAAGACAAGCTCCATGCTGTCATTCGAGTAATTTGTGAATCCTGATATCAGAATGTCCCCGTAATTTTTAAATTCTTTACGCGAGGTCTTAATTTCGGCTCCAGACTGTTCTTGTTTGTAAACGGAGAAATTCTGAAAGTATCCTAAACTGTCTTTTGTGCCTGTGGGATTAATTAAATGCGCATTTAAAAATTGCTTGTAAATATAACGGGCTGCGAGTTTTTGTCCTTTACTTCCGGTATCTCTTCCTTCCATTTTATCGGAGGAGAGTGTTTCAACATCTGTTTTTATGTGACTTGTTGAAAGTAATTTGGAATAATGCAAGGGGAGACTGTCTTGCGCACTTAAAAGAAATAAATTGCTTACTGATATGAAAAGGGAGAGGATTACTGATCGCATGCTAAACTCTTAAATTATTATATGTGGAATTGAAATTACTAAAATTTGCTTTCCGATTCGCATTTCTGCTGGATTATTTGTGCTTTAAGTCATAGTTTACGGGCTTTTCGATTCCTTTTTTTGTGTATAATGTCGTAACTTTATCTAAATAAGGAATTTGAATCATGAAAGTCTTGTGCCTTGTACTGCTATTGATATTTTCATTTGGAGAATTTAGTGAAGTTGCTAATCTGCAGGAGATGGAATTTGAGAAACTTCGGATAAATATGGTCATCGATCAGATCATGAAAAGAGGAGTAAATGATGCTCTTGTTATTCGTGCTATGGAAAAAGTAGAGAGGCATTTGTTTGTTCCTGTTAAATTACGAAGTTTTGCTTATCAGGATCGCCCTTTACCTATTGGGGAAGGACAAACCATTTCACAACCGTATATTGTTGCTTATATGAGTCAGTTACTCAATTTGAATTCGAAAAGCAGGATTTTGGAAATTGGTACAGGCTCTGGGTATCAGGCTGCTATATTGGGTGAAATATGTGCTGAAGTTTATTCCATCGAAATTGTTGAATCATTGCAGAGGAGGGCAGCTTTTGTTCTGGACTCGTTAAAATATGAAAATGTAAAAACCTTTTGTAGAGATGGATATCAGGGGTTGGCAGATCAAGCTCCGTTCGATGGGATTATCGTGACTTGTTCTCCAACAGAAATTCCCGAAGCCTTAATTGCTCAACTGGCAGAAGGAGGGCGACTGGTAATTCCAGTGGGAGAGAAGAATGTTAAAAAGCTAATTCTTCTAAAGAAAAAAAATGGAAAAATCAGCAAGCAGGATGTACTACCCGTTCGATTTGTTCCAATGGTTGATGAAAAAGGGAAGTCCTATTAAGCTTATTTCTTCTTTTGATAGACCCCTTCAAACTGAATACTCCAAATTTTACCATCGTCGATGGTAGATTCCCAAACTTGCTTTACATCGCCGTTTGGCATTAATGTCCAGCTAATTCGATGAAGAGATTGATCTTCCCCCATATTGGAGTCGGTACTACTTGATAGTATCATTTGTCCGTTTTCAAAATTTCCTTTTAACAGCAGATTATTCCCGTTTTTATCAACCCAAATTTGTTGCCATTTGCTAATTTTAGCATTGTAAAAACTATAGCTGGTACCTGTAAAACTCTCCTTTTCGGAGACCCAATTTTCTTGTAACAGATGACCATCTTGCATCAGATTAACTGTGTTGTGACCTACAAGTTCATCGTTGGTATAAACATCCCATTCTCCCAACCAGAAATCGAATAGCCGATGTGGAGAAGCATCCTTATTGGTCAGCGTATTTTGAGAAAAAGAGATAAAATAAAAAAGAATGAAAATGGGTAACAGTAAACCTTTCATGATCCAATTTTTGGAGGTAAAACACAAAATTAAAGTCAAAAATTCATGTGAAGATTATTCTTCAAGATAAGTTAAACAGCGTTCCAATCTATTTTTTAATTCGACAGCAAATCCTTGTAATTCTTCATTTTCGATAACATTAAAAGCTGCCGTTGGATCCATTATGGAAATATCAACATGCCCGTTATCTTGTTCGATTACAGTCACATTACATGGCATCATAATGCCAATTTGATCTTCAACCTGAAACGCTTTATAGGCAAAAGATGGGTTGCAAGCCCCTAGAATTCGGTACCTTTTAAAATCTACGTCTAGTTTTTCTTTCAAAGTAGCTTTTACATCAATATCGGTCAGTATTCCAAATCCTTCGGTTTGAAGAGCTCTTGTCATACGGTCAATGGCATCGTCGAACTTGAAGTTGGTACGTAGGCTAATAAAATAACTCATCGCTTATTTCTTTTAGGTGGACTTTAATGGCTTTTAGGCGCTTATTAAGTTATGAATAAATATGTAAATAGTAAAACTAAATATTCTGATCGTATTTTGTTTTGTTGTATTTTCTTCTTCGCGATAGTTCACATGCCTTAATTAAGAACCATATTAAGAGTGAGAATGCAAGAATCCTTATATATCCTAATACAGGTTCATATTCAAGACCTAGCGGGCCAGAAACATAACGAGTAAGCATTAATATACTCAGTGGTATAAATGTAAGCAGCAATATAATGAGTAGAATTGCCGCTTCTTTATGAACTCTTCGAATTAAGAGACTTACCCCGCATACCAGCAAGACAAATCCTAAAATAGTAACCAGTTCGTAAGTTGAGTTTGTAATTGAGGAGAACATGTGCTCAAAAAGTGTTGGCACGAGTATGTGCATGGCTCCAACAGCAATGAAACCGATTCCATAAGCAAAACGCAGACGATCATTTTCAGAAAATTTCATGAGATATTTGCTGAATCGAGAGGTGATCCACACCAAAATATATGAAATAAATATGATTATCAGAAAAAGCATTGGTTGAGTATTAATAAGTACATGGTTTCTAGTCAATATACGAATTTGATATCTTGCTTGCAAATGACTGATTATAAATCTTTATTGTGTTAAATACAAAAAGACCACATCAATGAAATGTGGTCTTTATAAAAACAATTTTGTACTGGCTATTCTTTTAATCGAATGACCACGGCGCCATTTTTAGCTTCTTCACCATACTTTTCAATTGCATGCTCACCTTTTAGTACATCAATACTTTCAATATCGTCAGGATTAATTTTTTCTGCTTTTTTTACTGATATCTTTTTTCCATCAACGATGTAAAGAGGATTGTTGATTGAGGAACCCTTAATTTTTATAACTGGTATATTTTTTGAATTATGGGATTTGCGGGTAATTTCAATAATGCCATTTTCACCTTTTTTACCGTATTTTTCTACTGCTTGTTCACTTTTAATAACATTCAACGACTCAATCGATTCATGTGTTATTTTATCCATTTCTTCAGGATCGATTTTTTTCCCATCAAGAATGAATAAAGGAGGTTTCTTTGTATCTCCTAAATTAAGCTTAATAGCAGCTTCATTTTTAGAATCATTCGATTTGCTGGTAATTTGGATAATTCCGTTCTTAGCTTCTTCGCCATACATTGATTTTGAAGCTTCATCCTTTAGAACAGTTATTGAAGCAATTTCGTTTGGTGAAATTTGATCCATTTGAGCACGAGTGATTTTTTTACCATCTAAAATAATAAGCGGTTGCTTCTCAGGATCGCCAATGCTGGTATGGTCTTGTACTAAGCCTTTTCTGGTTTCAGGAGATTTTTTGATACTCTCCTCCAATTCTTTGCGATATTCATCAGAATTAACCTTCTTAATATGTTCCTGAATTTTTGTCTTGCTTTCTTTAATTTGTTGATTTATTTTTTTCTGAAATTCAGGAGACTCAATTTTTTTCAGTTCTTGTTGAATGTTCTCACGTTGTTCTTTCAATTTGTTCTCAAATTCTCCTGACTCGAATTTTGCCCTATGTTGTTCCAGAGATTCTTTTGCGTCTTCAAGCTGTTTTGTAAGCTTATCTTGAAATTCCTTTGAATTCATTTGTTCAACAGTTTCCTTCAGCTCAGACTTAAGTTGTTCTTTTTCCTTCTTGTTTAAAGCCGTATTTCCTTCAATTTTCTTCAAGTGATTCTCAAGTTCTTTTTTCTGCAATTCTTGTTCCTTGGTCAAATTTCCTTCGGATAATTCTTTTAATTGTTTGTCGATTTCAATTTGCTGTTCTTTCATTTCATTTTGGAACTCAGCGGAATTAAAATCGAGATCTTTTAATCCTTCCTGAAGCTCTTTTCGCATTTGGTCAACATCAAGCTCAACTTTCATGTTCTTCATTTCCTTTTCTGCCGACTTCATATCTTTCAATTGTTCTTTTATGATCTTGTCAGCCTTCATTTTTACCCATTTGTCTGATTTCAGAGAATCCTTCGGGAAATTAAATTCAGGTGCATCAAAAGAATTGAATGGCATGTTTACAGTAGGAGGTAGTGGAGGCATTTCCAATAAATTGTATGCTACAACAGTTGCTTCTTCTAATTCCGCTACTTCCTCAAGCTCAATTTCGGTAGCAACAACTTCTTTTTTCTTCTTTTTCTGATCATTTTTTGAGTTCGCATTCATCAAATCCATAGGAAGGTCTCTATTCAGGATAGACTTTTCTGGTTGATCTGAAGTTCGGTCGAGGATGTTGATTTTCGAAAA
>JAQBBZ010000040.1:0-4165 GCA_032125735.1 Labilibaculum sp. | reverse complement strand
CAAATGCAGCTGCCTGGGAGCTTCTCGAATCTTGAATGGTTTGGCCGGGGCCCGCAGGAAAGCATGTGGGATCGCAAATCGGGAGCATCAGTAGATCATTACAAAGGAACGGTTTGGGAACAATACCACCCATATGTTCGTCCGCAGGAAACGGGCAACAAAACCGATGTGCGGTGGATCGCTTTAACAAATAATGATAGCAAAGGATTGATGGCCATTGGTGCCCCTTTACTTTCCTCATCGGCTTTGGCATTCGATTACCAGGAATTGTATCATCCCGGAAAGGGAAAGCCCAACAAACACGGAAATGAAATCAAAAAAGGAGAGATCATCAGCTTTCAAATTGATTACAAGCAAATGGGTGTAGGTGGTGACAACTCATGGGGTGCTCCGGTGCATGCAGAATACTCCTTGCCGGCTCAGGAATATACTTACAGGTTCATATTACGTCCAATCAATGGAGAAAAAAACTTGAATGAGTTGAGTAAGACTAGAATTAAATAATATACAACACTCCCCTTTATCCCCTCTCAAGAGGGGAATTGGAACTTTAAAGTTTCATTATAACAAGTCCCCCTTTACAAAGGGATACAGGGGGATGTCTAATACAATATGAAACGTCCATGCCAAAGTGATTTTGACACACAGGGGGATGATTATTCCAGCAGGGTAAGTTCCATATGGCAAAAACCTAAAATAATAATCATATGAAAAACATCAAAACAAAAATCAGTCTTGTCGTATTCTCAATTTTGCTGCTTGCAGCCTGTAAACAACAGCCTGTTGAGAAAGAACATTCAGATTTACAGGAGAATTATACAAACGTCCTGAACATTCAGGGAATTCCGCAAGGGCAATTTGAATTGGAACCTTTCGGATTTTCCGATTTGGGTGCCTGGCACGGCTATGCTTTGCCGCATCAGGACAGCACTGCTTACTACGGTGGATTTTCAGGACCATTGTGCATGAAAATGTGGGGACAATGGCTGGGGAAAAACCTGAGTCAGCTGGAATTGACCGATGCCGCAACAATGGAAGCCATTGACCTGAGCAAAGCAAAAGCTGAAATGATTTACAAGCCCGGCATGTTAACTCAGGTACTCGAATTAGAAGATTGGACAATTGATATTCGCCTAATCTTTGTAAGCAATCGCAGCAGTTTAATCGAAACCAAAATCAGCAATAAGAAGGAACACACGGCTAACATTTTTGTTGGTTGGAAAGGTTCTCTTTTCGAAAAAGGATTGCGCTTAAGCGAATCGACCAACGGCATAAGTGTGGATTTTAAGGATGAGACAGAACAATTTCTGATTCAGACCGATAAAGCAAGGGATGTAATGATATCTCCTGATTCTTTATCGTACCGAATGATTTTAAAAGATCAGATTGAAGTACCCGCTGGCGAATCGGCAAGTGTAAACCTGCTTCACTCACACTATTTTAATCAGCAGGAAACACTGGCAGAAGCGAATCTGTTGGCTGATTGGCTGCAAAATCCACAAGCAGTTTTCAAAGCCAATCATGAGCGTTGGAACGGCTATTTGGCAAAAGCATTATCAAGCAAAAATCCATTGCTGGATAAACAAGAGAACAACAGATTGGTGGTGAAATCTGTACAAACCTTGCTTACCAACTGGCGTTCACCTGCCGGTGATTTAAAGTTCGATGGCGTATTTCCTTCGGCCGCTTATCAGGGTTTTTATGGATTCTGGTCGTGGGACAGCTGGAAACAAGCAGTAGCCTTGGTGCGTTTCCATCCCGAATTGGCCAAGAGCAATCTGCATTCCATGTTTCAGTATCAGGATGAAATGGGCATGGTGGCCGATTGTGTTTATTTCGATGCAAAAGAAAACAACTGGCGCGATACCAAAGCTCCTCTGGCTGCATGGGCAGTTCTCGAAATCTATAAAAGAACAAACGAGCTTGACTTTGTGCGGGAGATGTATCCGAAGTTGGTGAAATACCATGAGTGGTGGTATCAGTACCGCGACAACGACCAAAATGGCTTGTGCGAATACGGTTCTACCGATGGAAGTCTGATTGCGGCCAAATGGGAAAGCGGCATGGACAATGCCGTGCGTTTCGATGATTCTAAAATGTTGAAAAATAACGATCACGGATGGTCGATGGATCAGGAATCGGTAGATTTGAATGCTTACCTTTTTGCCGAAAAAGAACAACTGGCAGCCTTGGCCAGGCTGCTCGGTAAAACAGAAGAAGCCAAAGAATTCGACTTAGCGGCCAGCAAACTAAAAGACCGTATAGCCATCGATTTTTGGGATGCTGAAACGGGTTTCTTTTACGACAGAGCCATTGGCACAGGAGAATTACTCACCGTTCAGCAAGGCCCCGAAGGATGGATTCCATTGTACACCCAAATTGCAAGCACCGAACAGGCAAAGGCAGTACAAAAAATACTCTGCGACACCATCAAGTTTGCCACAAAAGTACCCTTTCCTACTCTGGTTGCCGATCATGCCAAATTCAATCCCTTGGAAGGATATTGGCGCGGTCCGGTTTGGCTGGATCAGGCTTATTTTGGTATCATGGCACTGAAAAGTTATGGCTTTAAACAGGAAGCAGATGAATTAACACAGAAACTCCTGCACAACGCTGTAGGATTACTGCAGGATGCTCCAATCCGGGAAAACTATCACCCCCTTACTGGTAAAGGATTAAACGCAAATCATTTTTCGTGGTCGGCTGCGCACTATTTGCTGCTGCTTACCGATGAAGAGTAAGAAGCAAACAATACATGAAATACTATCAGGCACTTCAATTTCCATACATGGATTTAGGAGTGCCTTTTATTATTATTTAAGTAATCTTTTGATTGTATCAAGAGAGGATTAGTCTTGGTTTCAAAGATCAAAACAAAAAGATAAAGCTCTGATAATAGTAACAAAACACAACTATTCGCTTCCTTTCAAATTTTCCATGATTCCAAAATCCACCGAATAAATCCGGGATGAATTCCAACTGATTTCCCATCGGAACAAGCTGCTCATGCTTAAATTTATAGGATTTTCACACGGACACACACATCATATTTTTGAATTTACAGACACTGCGTCTTAGCACACAGGTCATATTTTCAAATTTACACCTATTGCGCTAATCAACACAGGTCATATTTTTAAATTTATAACCATTGTATTTAAACACATCGTGCATATTTTCAAATTTTAAACTTGTGCGCTTGACAACAAATAGGATATTTTTAAATATATTAGCATTGCGCGCAAACACTCTATACATATTTTTGAAAATATATGGATTGAGCCCATCGTAAATGCAATAAAATGATTGTCAAAACCTTTTGTTAGCACCCTAAAAACAGTACCATGCCCCAAATAGTATATCCCAGATCAGATAATGGCAGAATTGCTCTCATAGGTAAATGTTTTTCAACTAAAAAATCGCTTACTAAACCGGAATATCAATTATTGCCTCCAAAGCTTCTTCCTAAGATTAAAGAACTAAAAGATGAATATCAGGCCATTCAGGCTGAAATGACAGCATCCTATGCTGAACTGGGAATAGAAACAAATGAAAAAAGGGAAGTGATTGCTGATTTGAATACTACAGTCCGTGATTTTTTTGAGGTTTTACGACGCAGAAAGATAAGAATGAAACTTCCCGATGAGATTTTTACTTTGTATGGCCTGTCATTAAATGGGCGCAATCCGAAATTAACTCAACAGAGTGATCTTATAGCTACAAGCTATTCCATTGTAATTGGAGATGCCAATGCTGTAGCGGCTGGTTATGCTCCCATGCTAAATCCTTCGGCAAAAGAGGTGGCAGCACTTATGGAAAAAGCACAAACAGAACTTGGGGCAGTTGGATCTGCAGACCACCAATATAATAAACTTCAAAAACGCCTGCAGGTTTTGCGTAAACCTGCCAACGAACTAATTCGGGAAATTTCTGCTCAACTTCGATTTGCTCTTCGAAATAACTCCCGCTCAAATCAAAGAAGGATTATGAGACAATATGGGTTTGAATATCGGCAAACAAAGGCTGAATTCAAGGAAATTGAATAAAAACACTCCCCTTTGTCCCCTCTCAAGAGGGGAATCCAAACCTCAAACATTTGCGACAAAAGAAGGATTCAAAAAAACGAGAAAGTGAAATTACGGAAAAGTCCCCCTTCCAAGGGGGA
>JAQBBZ010000039.1:0-7357 GCA_032125735.1 Labilibaculum sp. | reverse complement strand
TCTTCTTCAATTTCATCGGAAACAATAAATGCGGATCCGCGGGCAGTCATGTCCACTTTGCCTGTTATATTGCCCATTTTTGATTTTAATTTATATTTCCCTGTGGAGATTTCACTCAAAACTTCTAAATCAACCAAATCGCAAAGAATTCCGACTACGAGTTGTTTAGTCCCCATGTCTTTAATTCCTAATTCGCCTGAAATTTGTTTGTAATTGAGCGTTTTTGTAGGATTTTGCGCGAATATTCCATCAATTAGTTTTGCTAAACTTTGGCGGTTATATTTTGGGCTTTCGTTTTTATGTTCTTTTTTATTTTTTTTTGACATTTCTTAAATTTTGTAGTTTTACTATAGAATTGATCCTGTACTAGTTCATAGATTAAAGTAAGAATAAAAAATCTATTTTGAATGTAATAATTAATAATACATTTTTAAGATTTTATTAACTCTCTATGTTCTGCATCTATTTTATCCAAATTAGATCAATTTCCAGTTTATTTTGTTGTTGTTTCCTTTGTTGATTTTTCGATACATTCAAAAGAGGAAGGTGAATGTATTCTACTAATATTGCTGATGACGGTAATCGCAAATAAGGATATTGGATAGAATATTTTATGTCACAAAGATAGTGAAGGAATCTATATAGACAATAAAAAGAATGGATTATGAAAAAATAAATCAATACTCCGATATATGAGTTTTAAGGGTTCTAACTCATATTAAAATGACTCTTCTCTTATATATGTTTACTTTTAATTTAATTTTAAATAGTATTTTAATTACTATTTTATTTTGACCAACATTACTTCTTTATAATCTGCAACATAGCGGCATTAAAATTCAAAGCATTTATTTAAATGTAAACTAACATAGAATTTATATTTATTTGTAATTTATATTCTTAGAGTAGAACACTATAATATTTATTAGTAACATTAGTCTAATTATCAAGTCTATTAATTATATTTGCTTTGTATCAAAAAATAAATAATAATTATGAGAGTAAAACTAATTGCACTAATTTTAATATTAACGAGTTCTTCAATATTTGCTCAGCGCGATATTAAAAAAGACAAATCAATTCAATTTATACAATTACCAAGTATTCCAATGCCTAACGTAAAAACGTATGCTTGTAAATGGGATGGTAAATTAATTGAACAGAATTTTCCAAACTATGAGATCGAAGTAGGAATAAATCCTAAAACGATTCAAGGAATTCTGAACCTAGAAGGATATACTTACGATGAGTCAAATCCTGATGTAACTATAACTATAATTGGCAAAAATATTGAAAATATTTCGCACGAAATAGTGAATATTTCAAACGTAAAAGGAGTACCTAACTTCAGGGCAAAGTATATAGTTCCTGCGGACTGGGAAATAAAAATAGAAGGGAAATTCACAGGAACGATTAAATTTGATGAGCTTGTTGATAAATTGGACATATATGTTCCAACGAGAATTAACCCTGCAGTTATTTCGACAGAAGCACGCATGGAAGAGATTATACTTGAAAAAGAAATCTTTATTAATTCCTATGTAAAGAACACTGCTTTAACACTGCTTCTCGACATAACGAAAGAAGTTGTTCAATCAGAACTTTGCTATCATAAAAAAGTAGAAGAGGTTACCGTAAAAACATTTAAGTCTAACAAAAAGGAAGACATGACTGAATGGGATAAACCTTTTGAGCGTGGGCTCGATCTTTTGGATAAAATTGACAAAGGAGGAAATCCAATTGAACTTTATACCGAGTATAAAGATATTTTTGAATTTTGGGATGCAAAATTCCAAGAAAACAAAGGCGATTCCAAAAAGCGCAAAATTCTAGAAGTTTCTGCTTCAAATTCAGTAAGTCTTTTAGCTATAATAAATCCTAATTTGGTTAAAAATGAATATTTTGATTGGTTGGATTCGAAGATGAAATCTGTTGTCGAGAAAGCTCAAAAGCGTCAAAACGCAAATTCTAAAAATTCAATGGATTATGGGAAATTAAAGGAGCTTCCAGTTTTAGATCTCAATAGTTATGAGGTAATTTACTTTACCTCGGATGGTGAGCAGAAAAAAGCTGTGCTTAAATTGACGAGTCATTACGGTGTTTATCCTTCAGAAACAAATTTAAATTTTGAACTATTTGATTTAGACACTTATCTTGATCTTAAAGGTAAGGTTACGTCAAAAAATAAGATTGACATAAAATCAATAGAGGCATACGAACTTTTTGGAACAAGATATGACAAGGTAAAATATAATGATCCTACTGCGTTATCACTCGGAGGTAACGAAGCATTTGTTGAAGTTCTAGAAAAAGGGGAATTATCTTTGTATAAGATATATGTTATTGGAACCGAAGAGAATTCAGGATTAGGATTATCGGCTTTAAAATCGGTTGTTTCATTTGACATGTCAAGTCCAAAAACTTCAGATCCTACAAGTGAAATGGCTAAATGTAGAGCTAATCCGAGTTATATTATTTCGTACAAGAAGAAAAAAACAGTAGTTTTTAATTATTCGAAACTTGCCGAAATTCTAAAGGATTGTGAAACAGTTTCCGAAAAGATAAAAGCTGGAGGATATGGAAATGAGAAGGTTGCTGAAAAAGAATCTAAATTAGGTAAGTTTATACAAGGGGGGCTTCATAATGAAATTAAGAAAGAACATATTTTAGAAATTGTTCAGGAGTTTAATTCACTAATGTAAGAGCTTATTATTCTTAAGGGAACTATATATTTAGTTCCTTTTTTTTACAAAAAAACTGGATAATACTTTGTGGGTGCATCAGAACTAAAATCAATAGAAAATCATGAAACTAAAAACTACTTTATTTGTACTTATCTTATTTACAAGCTTTACAACTTGGGGGCAAAAACCGGATACAAAAACTGTTTGGGTAAACTACACTCAACCACCAGTAGAGCCTTTAAGCCCTAATGTTAAAACCTATTACTCAGAGGTGTTAAATGAATCCGATAAATTTGAGTTCTCAATTTCTAAAGAGCGATCAAGAATTATACTTACAGGTTATGAAAAAGTGGATTCTCGAGAAAAAGCAGATTTAATTATCAGTTTTAAAATCAATTCTACAAATACTGAGGGAGAGGTGAGAAAGAAGGAATATGAAAAGAAACTAGAAGACAAAACGACAGTTAAACTAACTGGAGGTACTTATTCGATTGATTCATATTTAAGTTATAGCATTAGTTTTAAGGATGTAACGAATGATATCATACTGAAAAGTGAAGATGGAAATGTTGCAAAGAAAACTTTCACCTCAGGCTTATTTGAGTCTTATAGTGCTGCTGTTTCAAGTTATAAAGAGTCTAAGAACAAGGCTGGGCATGAACTTTTAAGGGGAGTATATGAAGAAGAATTAACTACATTTATTTCAAATTTAAATGATAAATTTGGTTTTCCAACAAAAAAGGCAGGAATTCCAATTGCCCGAGGAAAAGGGAAAAAACTCGATTATTCTGATTTAGAAGAGGCATTTAATAAATTTACAAGTGTTAGTGAACAATTCAATGTGAATGGTATGTCAACAGAAATGACATCTGCGATTGATGCGTGTATTCTAACATGGAAATCTGCCATAGAAGAATATCAGCCTAATAATAAAAACGCGCGAATAGGTGATAAGAATGTTGGGCATATTAATTTTAATCTAGCTGGTGCATTTTTTATTTTGGAAGAATGGGATAAGGCCATAGAATATCTTGATATAGCTGAAAATACAAAAGGTCAACATTCAATAATAAGGGATTTTAGAAATGTTATTATAGATTTGAAAAATCGACATGAACTTCAAAAAAGCAAGTTGGCAACTATTCAGTAATTAGTCACCAGCAACACATTTCATATAAAACAACAGAAGATATTTTTGTTTTGAGAAAAACGTAATAACTTCTGTTGTTTATTTCTTTTATATTTCGATAGATTGATATAGCGATTTCTTTGATCTAATGGTTTCAGTCAAATGACAACTTAAATCGCTTTTTCAATAATTTAATACTCCCCCAAAACACCCTCTACTCTCAAGTTCTTATTTACCATTTTGGTCAATTGCAATATTACCAGCATCAGTCTTTACTGTATATACTTTCAGAATTTTCAGAAATAGAATGGTAGCTATATAAATGGTAGAATTAGTTAACTGTTTATTAATCAATTAAACTTCGTTGAAAATATAGGATGAAGGAATAATTATTTTTTAAAGAAAGATTACTATTATTACTCATAATCAGGTGGTGACACTATTTTTTTATAATTTTACACTCCCAATAGATTTTGATTATATTACAGTTATGGAAAATAAGTTATTCATTTATAATACTCTAAGTCGTAAAAAAGAATTGTTCGAACCCATTAGTGCGCCCAATGTTGGCTTGTATGTATGTGGTCCTACGGTATACGGTGAGGCTCATTTAGGTCATTCTCGACCAGCAATCACATTCGATGTAGTATTTCGTTACTTATCTCATATAGGCTACAAGGTTCGTTATGTTCGAAACATTACTGATGTTGGACATTTGGTTAATGATGCGGATGAAGGCGAAGATAAAATTGCCAAAAAGGCTCGTCTGGAACAACTGGAGCCAATGGAAATTGTGCAGTATTTTACTGATCGGTATCACAAAGATATGGATGATTTGAATGTGTTGAAGCCAAGTATAGAGCCTCGTGCATCAGGACATATTATTGAGCAAATGGAGCTGATTGATAAATTGCTTGCCAATGGATTTGCTTATGAAAGTGAAGGTTCTGTTTATTTCGATGTAAAAGCTTACAGTGAAAAATATGACTACGGGAAGTTGTCAGGAAGAAAAATAGAAGAATTAATATCGAATACTCGTGATTTAGAAGGGCAGAGCGAAAAGAAAAATAGTTTCGATTTTGCACTTTGGAAAAAAGCGATGCCAGAGCACATCATGAGATGGCCTTCGAAATGGAGTGATGGATTTCCAGGATGGCATTTGGAGTGTTCTGCGATGAGCCAGAAATACTTGGGAGCTGAATTTGATATCCACGGAGGTGGATTGGATTTGCAATTTCCTCACCATGAATGTGAAATTGCTCAGTCGACTGGAGCTCATGGTCACGAAGCTGTTAAGTATTGGATGCATAACAACATGATCACCATTAACGGTCAGAAGATGGGTAAATCATTAGGAAACTATGTGAATTTATCTTCTATGTTTTCAGGTGAAAATGATGTGCTGGATCAAGCATATAGTCCAATGACTGTGCGTTTTTTCATATTACAAGCACATTATCGTAGTCCTTTAGATTTCTCTAATGATGCACTTAAAGCAGCCGAAAAAGGCTTTAAACGTTTAATGTCTGCTATCGGAACCCTTGATAAAATAAAAGCATCAGATTCTTCTTCAAATTCGGTAGAAGATTTGAAAACAAAGTGTTATGTGGCTTTAAACGATGATTTTAATACACCGATCTTAATTGCTCACTTGTTTGATGGAGTGAAAATTATTAATTCATTAGCAAGTGGTTCGGAAAAGATTACCGCTGATGATTTGGCTAGTTTAAAGGATTTGTATCACAAATTGGTATACGAAGTATTGGGCTTAAAGGATGAAGGAGAAGAAGGTGCAGATAATGAAATACTTGATAAAGTGGTTCGTTTGTTACTTTCAACCAGAGATGAAGCCAAAAAAGATAAAAATTGGGCTACCGCCGATAAAATACGAGATGAATTAACCAATTTGGGTATTGTTGTGAAAGACACCAAAGATGGTTATGAATGGGAAATCTTAAAATAATATAAACTGTCCTGAGTTATCAGGGCAGTTTTTTATTTTTTGTCTAAATTTGAACTTATACGAAAGTACCAGATTAAAATATATTGATATTGTTATCCAAAATTACCAAAATGAAAATTCACTTTTTTCTTCCACTTGCTTGTGCTTTTCTGCTTATCTCTTGCAATGGGAATAGCGTAAATAGTAGTAAAGATTCAAGTAAATCTTTAAATCAACAAACGGAAAAAACGACTGTTATTGTGAATAGTTTGCGTTTAAAGAAACCATATAGGGGAGATTTATTTACAATGGGTGGCGATATTGAAATAGAAATGACACCTAAAAGAAAAGTTGCAGACATTGACTCGGTTCAGTTTTGGGCTGACGCAACCCTAATAGGTAGTCTTACAGATGAACCATGGAACATGAAATGGGTGCCTCTGAGTAAAACGATGGGAAAGCACAACCTGAAAGTGATGGCTTATCATGAAGACGGTACAATTGGTGTGGTTTCTACCTTTGTGAATCTGAAAACGAATTTGCCTCCTACCGAATATTCGTATGAAATTATTAATGAGTTTCCTCATGATAGGAGAGCATACACTCAAGGATTATTTTATCATGATGGATTTCTTTTTGAAGGAACAGGACAAAAAGGAGAATCTACATTGCGTAAGGTAAAATTGGAAAATGGAGAGGCTGTTTCAGTTAAGAATTTAGAGCAGGAATATTTTGGAGAAGGTATTACTTATTCCAACGGAAAAATTATTCAATTGACCTGGAATTCTAATAGAGTCTTTGTGGTAAATGCACAAACTTTTAATCAGGAGGATACTTTTGAGCCAAATACAACCAATAATCAAGGTTGGGGTGTTACAGCCTTTAATAATGAGCTGATTCTTTCGGATGGAACGAATGTTCTTACCGTTTTAGATGCTGACAATTACAGTTGGAAGAGAATTATTGAAGTGTATGATAATTCAGGAATGGTAACTAACCTGAATGAATTGGAATTTATCGATGGGAAAATATATGCCAATGTATGGCTTACCGATCGGATTGTAATTATAAATCCGGAAACGGGAAGAGTGGAAGGAAATTTAAATTTAGGGAAGATTTTAAAATTAGCCGACAAGAAAATACTGATAGAGGGAGACGAGGTATTGAATGGTATCGCATGGGATTCCATTACTAATCGTTTATTCGTTACCGGTAAAAGATGGCCTAAACTTTTCGAGATTAAAATTAATAAGAAATAAGCTTTGTATTTTATCATTTTGCATATCTGATGTGTAAGTTAAAATCTTCCTGATTTTAAGCTAACTTACCAATGATGAAGAAAATAATACTTGCGCCCGATAAATTCAAGGGTTCATTAACCGGTATGGAATTTTGCGATGCAATTGAAAGAGGGATCAGAAAACACACCTCCGATATTGAGATCATCAAACTTCCTTTGGCTGATGGTGGCGATGGTACGATTGAAGTTCTGAACTTCTATCTGGAAGGAGAAATGATATCCGTTGAGGTTCAGGATCCCTTACATCGAACAATTAATGCCTCCTATTTGTATTCCGAAGGTAAAAAGACCGCTTACATTGA
>JAQBBZ010000038.1:0-2685 GCA_032125735.1 Labilibaculum sp. | reverse complement strand
TTGAAATCAATGGAAAAATCAAGGAATTCTTTAGAATCCGTGAGTTCATTAGAGAAAGATCTGAAGGGTCATACATAACAATTGACTGTGACATAAAAGACTCAGATAATAATAGGGAAATAAAGATTTTTAAAGGAAATCCTGTTGTTGTTGACGAAAATATTAGAATTGAGAAATCAAATAAGGACTTTACTGCATATCGATCAGATAATAGTGTAATAATTAAAATTGAACATCTTGACGATACGGATTCATCCTTACCTCAAACTGGACCAATCCCTGAACATTTAAAGACTAACCCGATTGATGCGATTTTAAGAATTACAGGAGATTTTTATTCAGGGAACTTTAAGGTTCATATTGACAATTCAATTATGAAAATTGGAGGCATAAATCTAAATGGAAACTTATCTGTAGGAACTGGCGGACTGCATTTATCGCAAATGGGATTCTCGATGTGAAAAAAGTAGGGCATAAGAAAGTATTTATGTCAGGATAAGAAACGGTGTTGCAGAACCGGCACAAGTCATAGTGTGCCGAGAAGCAGAACATCGGCGAAACAAAGTTCTGCATGCTGTAAATAAGATGGTGGATGCATTTGTAAGCAGACCCACCAATGTCGCATTTCAGGATGAGGCATTAAACCACCTAAAGGTGCTGTGGTAAAGAGCTATGGTATTGAGCGTTTAGGAAAAGGCAGTCCACGAGATTGTCAGGTACGAATATAGGAGTTGAATGCAAATGAACCCTTGATGAGGAGTCGAGAAGTGGGTACAACCTGTCAAAAGCTACGGAGTATGTTACGGAGTAAAGGAGTATAACGGAGACCTGATTACTGGTTATACGGCAGGCGTCTTACAAAGGGCAAGAACTATATTTAGGCTTATATACGGAACTCGGGAACCTGCATGTTTATGTTAGACTGTTACATAAGTGATCTAGAAAGAAAACTGACAGTCAAAGGGAAATGCACAATAGGTTCACCCTAGAGGCAAAATACCGATGCGATATGTAGGGGCGGACTGATTCGTAGTAGTGATGATACAACTGTAATGGAAGAGGAGCGAAGGGATCAGGTTATACAGTCGACTAACATTTAACAACTCGCAAGAGGATGAATTTATGGAATGAGACAAAATCAGTACCAATAAGTCGCGAAATGATTTGGACGGCTTATAAGAAAGTACGTTCCAACCAAGGAGGAGCTGGAGTCGATGAGATTGATATGGCAAAATATGACGCCAATCGCTCAAAGTATCTCTACAAGCTCTGGAATAGGATGGCTTCCGGTAGCTATTTTCCACCACCGGTCAAAGAAGTTGAGATATCCAAGAAAGACGGAGGTATTCGTAAGCTAGGCATCCCCACAATCAGCGACCGAGTAGGACAAATGGTAGTTAAAGAATATCTAGAACCAAGATTTGAAGAAATATTCAGTCCACATTCATATGCTTACCGCCCAGATAAAAGTGCCCATCAGGCATTAGAGTCAGTTCGGATAAATTGTAGAAAAGCAGACTGGGTCATAGATCTTGATATCAAAGGATTCTTTGATAATATCGATCATGGGAAACTACTGAAAGCCGTTGAGAAACATGTAAGTGAGAAGTGGTGCATAATGTACATCAAAAGGTGGTTGGAAATGCCAATTCAAACAAAATCGGGTAAACTGGTTCAGAAGAATGGCAAGGGTACACCACAGGGCGGTGTTATTAGTCCACTAATGGCAAACTTGTTTCTACACTATGCCATGGATAAATGGTTGGAACAAACCCATCCTACAGTAAAATATGTGCGTTATGCCGATGATGCTGTATTGCACTGTAAGAGCAAAGTACAGGCAGATTATGTATTGCGTAATCTGGGAAAACGAATGCAAGCTTGTGGCTTGGAACTACATCCTGAAAAGACGAAAATTGTTTACTGTAAAGATTATAGGAGACAAGGTACGCATGAAAACGTAAAGTTCGATTTTCTGGGTTACAGTTTTCAACCACGTAGTACTGTTCCTAGAGGGAAAGGTAAACTTTTTCTAGGGTTTGATTGTGCAATAAGCATAAGTTCGAAAAAGCGAATAGTAGATAAAATGAGAGAATTAAACATTCCGAAATTGACACATAAAAGTATAGTTGGGGTAGCCCAATTTCTTGAGCCGCATATTCGTGGTTGGATAAACTACTATGGTAAATTTCGAATATCAATGTTGAATCCGATTTTTCAGCTACTAAATCGCAAGCTGGTACAATGGGTGCGAAGGCGGTATAAGCGTTATAAAACAAGCATAAATCGAGCGTACGATTGGTTAAAACGAATACGGATACAATTCCCAACTTTGTTTTATCAATGGCAACTAGGTTTTTACTAACATAACGCATAGATTTGTATAACAAGAGCCGTGTGATGGGAGACTATCAAGCACGGTTCTGTGAGAGGCTTAGGGTGAGACTCCCTTTGCCTACTCGACTACCAAACGTTAGCAACAATACAATTAACATGAATACTTTTAGAGAGAATTTTGCAAAATTTTTAGAAACTCCCAATAGAGCCGATTTAGCTAGACTTTTAAAAGATAACTATGGTGAAATGGATAATCTTGATTTCAAATCTGAATGGATTGAAATTCCCAAAGTAGCAAAGCATTTATTAGCAATGGCTAATACTGGTGGAGGTGTAATCATTTTTGGA
>JAQBBZ010000037.1:0-11896 GCA_032125735.1 Labilibaculum sp. | reverse complement strand
ATACATTTTGATATCGGGGTTTTCTTTGTTTCTTTTACCGATAAAACAAGAATTTTACATGGCAAGAGTATATTTTTTATTGGGAGGCAACTTGGATAATAGAGAAAAAATCCTTTTTGAGGCAATTTCGATGATGAAATTGGAAATAGGTGACTTAGTGAATAGTTCTTCAATTTATGAAACTGAACCTTGGGGCTTCGAACACGAACAGAATTTTTTAAATCAAGTTGTAGTGTTTGAATCGAAATTATCAGCAATCGAAATATTGGATAGAGCCCAACAAATTGAAAAAGAATTAGGGCGGGTTCGTAAGAAAAATCAGTATAGTGAAAGAACTATCGATATTGATATTCTTTTTTACGATGATCAAATTATTTCTACGGAACGATTGATTGTTCCGCATCCAAGAATTCAGGAAAGATTATTTGCTTTGGTGCCTCTGCTCGATGTTGCTGCAGACTTAATTCACCCTGTTGAGTTAAGAAGTATAAAGGAATTACATGCCAAATGTGTGGATAAAATGGAAGTGAAAAAGTTTAAGCAATAAAAAAGGGTTGCTTTATAAGAACAACCCTTATCCTGATAAATATTTTATCTATCCCAGTTTAGCACCAAATGCAAGGTCACCTGCATCACCACAACCTGGAACAATATATGATTTTGAATTTAGATCTTTATCAACAGCTCCCATCCAAATAGTGATATTCTCATTAGGAAGTTTGTTTTTAATAAACTCAACACCTTCTTCACTACCGATTACAGCAACAATGTGAACGTGTTTTGGAGTGCCTTTGGTTAGCATTGCTTTATAAGCCAATTCCATTGAAGAGCCGGTAGCCAACATTGGATCAGCAAGAATAACAACTTTACCATCTATTGATGGAGATGAAATGTATTCAAAATTGATTTTGAACTCACCATCATCTGAATATTTTCTATAAGCAGAAATAAAGGCATTTTCCGATCTGTCAAAGTAATTTAAAAGTCCTGTGTGTAAAGGTAAACCTGCTCTAAGAATTGAAGCGACTACGACTTCGCAAGAAGGAAGGTTTGTAAGTGATTCTCCAAGAGGAGTTTGTATTGAACTTTCACAGAAATTCAATTCCTTACTGATTTCGTAAGCAAAAATTTCTCCGATTCTCTCAAGATTTCTTCTAAAGCGAAGAGGATCTTTTTGAATGTTTACATCTCTGATTTCAGCTATGAATTGATTAAAAATAGAGTTTTTTTCCCCCAAAGTATTGACCACCATGTTTTTTTGTTTAAAATTTAGCTGAGCGCAAATATAGCCATATTTCAAAAATATTAAGCAATGAATTGCTTAAAAAATGGTAAGTCTAATTCATTCTAAATTAGGCCTTCGTCTGCGAAGCTAAAGAATTCGTTTTCTGCGATTATTAGGTGATCCAATACTGAGATATTCATTAATTTACCAGCTTCACTTGCTTTTGAGGTTACATCCTTGTCTGCATTTGAAGGTTGCAGGTTGCCTGATGGATGGTTGTGACAGAGAATTAAGTTGGTTGCTCCCAAAAGAAGGGCATCTTTAAATACTAATCTTACATCAAAAACAGTTCCCGTGATACCTCCTGATGAAACGTTTTTGATTTCGACGATTTTGTTGGCTTGGTTAAGAAATATAACCCAAAACTCTTCATGTCCCAAATTTTCTACATAAGGAGACATGATTTCAAAAGCATCTTGACTGGAGGTGATTTTTTGTATTTGTTTCGAAGAAAAAGCTTTTTGTCGACGGCCTAATTCCAAAGCAGAAATGATACCTATTGCTTTTGCTTCGCCAATACCTGGGATTTTAATTAAATCTTGAATGGTTTTTTTTGCAAGAAGGTTGAGATCATTGTCGCAATGAGAAAGTATAAATTTTGATAATTCGACCGCAGATTGTTTGCGGTTACCACTTCCAATAATAATTGCTAAGAGCTCGGCGGAAGATAAACTTTTCACGCCTTTGTACATTAATTTTTCTCTTGGACGATCTTCAACTGCCCAGTCTTTAATGCTTAATTTTTTGTATTCATCCATTCCTCATATATTACAACTTAATTAAAGTTATGGAAATATGTGAAATTATCAAATTTACTGCATGACAAAAAAGGGTCCTCGCTGAGAACCCTCTATTATAGAGTAGTAATTTCTTACTTACAGTTGGTTAACGTGTAGAGCTAATTTAGATTTTAAGTTAGCCGCTTTGTTTTTATGAATTACGTTGATTTTTGCAAGTTTATCTAACATTGCAGTAACCGTTGGTAATAATTCGTTAGCAGCTTCTTTATCAGTAGTAGCACGTAACTTTCTTACAGCATTTCTAGTAGTCTTAGCATAAAACTTGTTGTGTACTCGTTTTATCTCAGCCTGTCTTATTCTTTTAATTGAGGATTGATGATTTGCCATCTCTTAAAGTTATCTAAATTTATTTATCTTAAGTAGTCCGTAGGGGAATCGAACCCCTGTTACCAGGATGAAAACCTGGCGTCCTAACCCCTAGACGAACGGACCATTTTCTTTATTTTGCGTAGCAAAGATAGGTTAAAAATAAACTTGCTACAAACTTTTTGTAGTCCGTAGGGGAATCGAACCCCTGTTACCAGGATGAAAACCTGGCGTCCTAACCCCTAGACGAACGGACCATTTATTTTAAAGAGCTGCAAAGGTAAATCAAAAATTTAATTTTGCAAATACAATTCTGTATTTTTCTTTTCAAAAGATAAAGAATTAAAAGTAGTAATGGTGACCACTGTTTTTTTTCTTTAGCGATGCAAAGAAAGAGATAATTCTTTAAACCGACAATACTTTTTTTGAAAAAAAACAGACTTTTTTTGTCAGGATTTACTAACTGCTTCTTTTTTAGAATAAAGGGTGATTAGCGCCACTCAACAATTGTTCCTCTATTGCTATTTAAAAGGTCTTTCGGGATGACGTTTTGAATGGTTTTTGCGAGTAGATCCAGCAATTTATTTTTTGAGTAGTGTCGGGAATAAACCAAACTCACCTCTCTTAAGGGATGTAAATTTGTAAATCTCTTCACTTGATTCAATTTTTCTTTGGGCAAGTATTGTGTGGCTAACTCAGGAATTAAAGTAAATCCACCTTCTTTATCAACAATTTTCATTAATGTTTCTAACGAATTACTCTCAAATTCGAACGGCAATTCCTGATGTTGCAAATCGTGCATTTCACAAAGATTGATTACCTGATTTCGAAAACAGTGTCCATCACCAAGCATCCATATCTCAGGAGTGGCAATATCTTTTACTTCGATAACTAATTTTTTAAGAAGCTCATGATCTTTGTGGGCATAAATCATCATTTCTTCATAAAAAAGAGGTCTTTCCTTTATTTTTGCTTCTTTTGCTGGAGTCACAAATATGCCGACATCTATTTTGTCATTTTTCAAACTCTTTATAATATCTTGAGATACCATTTCTTCAATCTCTACTTTAATGGCCGGATAGTTTCGAATGTAATCGCCTATAAACATGGGTAACAGGAAAGGAGCAAGAGTTGGTATAATGCCTATTTTTAGGCTGCCTTCAATGGTGTTTTTATGATCTTTAATAATATCATTTATTTTTTTTGTGTCTCCTAAAATAATTCTCGCCTGCTCTAAAATAGTAGTACCAACATCAGTTGGGATGATCGGTTGTTTGCTACGATCAAATATCGTGACGTCTAGAAATTCTTCTAGTTTTTTGATCTGCATACTAAGCGTAGGTTGAGTAATAAAGCACTTATCTGCAGCAGTGGCAAAGTGGCGGTAAGTATCTACAGCCACAATATATTCCAACTGGGTAATTGTAATCATGAATATTAAATTTTGATTTAAGTTCAAATATAAATATTACCTATCACATTATAAACATTATTGATTTGATTGATGATGAAAAGGATGGTATATTTGAGATAGTAGTATAAGATTAACGTTTTTTTTTTTTTTTTGATCTAGGTTGTAAATAGATGAAATAGAATACTTTACGAAACAACAGGGTTCTGCGAAATAATAGTTTGATAGTTTTTGTTATTTAAGTTTTATTAGATGTTTGGGTTTTGCAGCCGGGAATTTTTTCCCGGCTTCTTTTATGATGTAATTTATCGATTAATGTTCGTTTACTCGGGAGTAGGAGCAACCGTTAGTAATATTTTATACACTCTATAATAGGTTCTTATTTAATTATCATTTTTTTTTTAAAAAAAGAGAACTGCAAAAGCTTAGTTATGAGCCGATAGTGCGGATATGTTTTGTAGCACTAATGCTGAATAGCAGAAATTGAACTCAAAAAATATATTAATTTAGTGGGCGATTTAGAAATTATAAAAACATCATAAAACCGGTTAAAAATGCACAAAGAGATCAAAATAGTTTCTTTAGAGGAAGCAGCGAAGGTGATTAAATCTGGGGATAGAGTACATTTACACTCTGTGGCTTTGGCTCCACACAAATTCATTAATGAAATGTGTAAAAGAGGTCGTAATGGAGAAATTTACGACGTTACAATTCAACATATTCATACTGAAGGGCCAGCACCATATGCTGATCCTGAATTTGAAGGTATTTTTAATTTGGAGTCATTGTTTGTTGGAGCAAACGTGAGAAAGCAAACTCAAGCGGGTTATGCAGATTATATTCCTGTATTTTTGAGTGAAACGCAGCAATTAATTCGCGAAGGCGTTTTAAAGGTGAATGTGACAGTTGTACAGGTTAGTACTCCAGATAAACATGGATATGTATCCTTAGGTACTTCTGTAGATTGTACAAGAGCGGCTGTTGAAACAGCAGATACTGTTGTTGCAATAATCAATCCTAATGTGCCTCGTGCTTTTGGTGATGCAATGATGCCATTGAGTTCGTTTGATATCTTCTGTGAGGATGATTCACCTCTTGTAGAGCATCACAATGCGCCTTTATCTGATATCGATATTCAAATTGGTAGAAACGTAGCAGGTTTAATTCCGGATGGAGCTTGTCTTCAAATGGGTATTGGAGGTATTCCAAATGCAGTTTTGGCTCAGTTGGGAAATCATAAGAATCTTGGTGTGCATACCGAAATGTTTGCTGATGGTCTTCTTCCTTTGGTTTATAGCGGTGTTGTAAATGGACTGAACAAGAAATTAGATAAGGGTAAGATTGTTGCAGGTTTCTTAATGGGAACAAAAGAACTTTACGATTTTGTTGATGATAATCCAGGAGTTTTAATGATGGATGTAGCTTACACCAATGGTGTTGGTATCATCAAGCAAAACCCTAAGGTATGTGCTATCAACTCTGCATTATCAATTGATATTACAGGTCAGGTTTGTGCAGATTCAATTGGTACAACACATTATTCTGGTGTTGGTGGACAGATTGACTTTACACGTGGTGCTTCTGCTTCAGAAGGTGGAGTGCCAATTATTGCAATGCCTTCTGTTACTGGTAAAGGTGTTTCAAAAATCACTCCGACTCTATTGCAAGGATCAGGTGTTGTTACTACTCGTAATAACATGAGATGGTTCGTAACAGAACATGGTGCGGTTAATTTATTTGGAAAAACTTTACAGCAACGTGCAAAAGCGATTATTTCGATTGCTCATCCTAATTTTAGAGAAGAATTAGATCAGGCAGCTTTTGAAAGATTCGGCAGTCACTATCACTTTGTTGCTAAAAAATACTAATATTGTTCAGTAATTCTGATCAAAATAAAAGAGGCCTTATGGGGCCTCTTTTTTATGTCTGATAAAATTGTATTTTATTAGTTTTCTATTTTTGGAACAGAGCCCATTAGTTTGTCTGAACGAGGAATTGTAATGAAAAAGCTACTTCCTTTTCCTTCTTCACTATCAGCCCAAATTTTGCCACCATTTTTTTCTACATATTCTTTGCAAAGCAATAAGCCAATTCCAGCACCTTTTTCTTGTGCTGTACCTAATGCAAGGTAGTTGTTATCCAGTCGGAATATTTTGTTGAGATTTGTTTTGCTCATTCCCACCCCTTCATCAGAAATTTCCAATTCAATCCAATACTTTTTTTCTCTGGCAGATATGGTAATTTTCCCTTCAGGATAGGAGAATTTTATTGCATTGGATAATAGATTTTTAAATACTTCGCAGGTCGCTGATGTATCTGAATAAGCTTTTAATGTGCTATCTAAATTAAAAAGGATTTTAACATTTTTTTCAATTAAATGTTCTGAAAGTTTAGTTAAGCTATGATCCAGAAGTTCTTTTACATTAAAAAGGCGCGGCGAAAATATTGTTTTTCCAGATTGCGACGCAGACCAGAGTAATATGTTTTCAACAAGGTCGTAAGTGTGAAAAGATAAGTCTCTGATATTTTTTGATAAATCTTTTTGAGCTTCAATTTCAGCTTGGTCGAAACTCTCGAGTAGCTTTGAACTCATCACCTTCATGTCAATGAAAGGCGTTCGTAAATCGTTCGAAATAATATTGAATATTTTATCCTTGGTAAGATTCAAATCTCGAAGTGTTACCTCAGTCTCTTTTAATCTGGAGTTGATTTCTTCCAGTTCATTGTTTTTTTCTGTTAAGGCTTGTGTCGCTTCTTTTCTTATTTTAATGTTCTTTTTTGCGATATAGCCTATTATCACGGCAAGTACGATTAAGGCTATAAAAAGATAAATTACAATGCTTTGTTGGCGAGTGTAAGCTTTTAAACTTTTAATTTCATCTTTATTTTTTGAAATTTGGTAATTGGCCTCAAATTCGGCAATTTTATCTTTGTCAATTTGATCTATAATGCTATCGTATTGAGTATTTGAGTATTCACGATAATATTCAAGAGCTTTTTTATAGTCTCCCTGATTAGAAAAGTATTCAAATAGATTCTCTGATGCAATTTTTTGTAAGCTTCTATCTTTACATTGATTGGCGTGATCGAATGCTGAAAGCAAGTAGTCTTTAGCTTCCTCGCTCTGATAATATTTCATTAAGATTTCACCTATGCTATTTGAAGAATAAGCGACCCCTTTAATGTTGCCGATTCTGCGATGAAGATTAAGTGAGATCTTATGGTATTCCAGACTTTTGTCGAAGTTATTGTAGCTTTCGTACAGATTACCAATTAACGAAAAAACATTCGCTTGTTCCTTCAGATCATTAATTTCATCATAAATCTTTAAGGCATCATTGTAGTTCTTTAGAGAAAAATCTAACTCATTTAAATCCTTGTATACGGAGCCGATATTTTTTAGCGTTGCTGCAATGTATTGTTTATTACCTATCTCTTCTCTTATTTTGAGTGATCGATTGTAATATGATAGAGATTCATTGAAATTATTTAATCTCCAATAGATTCCTCCAATATCATTTAATGAAAAAGCAATAAGAGTTCTATCCCCAATTTCTTCTCTAATTTGAAGAGCTTTAGTGTAATAATCGAGAGCTTTGTTCGGTTTGTTTAGGTTTCGATACACATTCCCAAGATTATTGAGGGAAGATGATATGTCCGTTTTATCACCTAAATTAGACCTTATTTCCAGAGATTTGAGATAGAATTCCAATGAGTTGGCATAATCTTTTTTAAGCCAAAAAACACTTCCAATATTGTTTAAAGTATAAGCAACTTCCTTTTGGGTCCCGTTTTTTTCTCTAATTTCTAACGACTGATTAAGATGAACTAGGGCTTCGTCATATTTATTCAGAATTTTATATATTTCTCCAATGTTATTTAACGAACTGGCAGTTCCTTGCAGATCATTTATCGATTTACGGATTTCCAATGCCTGATTGTGGCAGTCGAGAGCTAGTCTGTAATTATTTACTTGGCGATATAGGTTTCCTAAATTATATAATGAAGCCGATTTTTCAACAGCATCCTCAGAGTTTAGAATAACAATTTCTTTAGCGTAGTTAATGCTTTTTTCAGGATTAGTGTCAATATATAAGCGAGAAAGTTCTTTAAGTAATGCAATTCTTTTACCTCCTTCAGTACTTTTTAATAATTCTTCGGCCTCCTTAATTTGATCCTGAGTTTCTCCAATTACAGCCGTAATTGGAAAAAGAAGAAGAATAAAAAATATATATTTAAGCTTGTGAAGCATAAGGTTCCTGAATTTTGGGTCTCGCATGCCGTAAAAATAGTATTAATTTAGTTGTAGACAATGCAAAGTGTTTTGTAATAGTGCAACTTAGATTATTTAGTATTTACTATAATGTTTTCGGCTAATTGGGAAAGGTTTACACCCGTAAAATTCCCAGAACTCATTAATAACACATTTGTGTCCTTAAAATTTATAGCTAATAGATCGTTTATTAGTTGATTCGAATTGGTATACACCTTAAGGTTCGTTCCTCCAAAAGCCTCTTCAACTTGCTTTCTTGTAATAGGTTCCAGCTTTTTGTGTTCAATTGTTTTAGGGTCAAAATAAACAAAGGCCTGATCTGCCATACTCATGGTATTTTTATAGTGCGGCAGGAATTCTTTCTTTAAGCTACTGAATGTATGGAGTTCCATACAGGCAATTAGTTTTCTATTCAGATACTGCTTTTTAACCGCTTCAGTTGTGGCTTTTAATTTAGAGGGTGAGTGAGCAAAATCTTGAAAAACAGTGCAGTTTTCATTTTCTGCAAGTTTTTGAAGACGACGAGCAGCGCCAGAGAAGTTCTGAATTGATTTGTAAAAATCAAGATTGTTTACTCCAATGCTTTTGCAAATGAAATAAGCACCCATTAGGTTTTGTAAGTTGTGCTCTCCAAATATCTCAAGAGCAAATTCATCCTTTTCTGTAGTTAAAATTGTTTGGTTATTTTCTAATCTGAAAGGGTGTGTATTGTATGGAATGTAGCTTACATCCTCTCGTTTATTGGTTAGTATTTTTTGAATGTGTTTGTCTTCCTCAAAATAAATTAAGCTTCCATTGGGCTGAATAAGATTTGTGAAAATCTCGAATTGCTCCACATAGTTTTCAAATGTTGGAAAAACGTTGATATGATCCCAAGCTATACCGGTTAGTAAGGCAATATGGGGATGATAAAGATGAAATTTTGGTCTTCTATCGATAGGAGAGGATAAATACTCATCACCTTCGAAAATTGCTATTTTAGCCTCTGTAGTCAACTTAACCATTGTCTCAAAGCCTTCAATTTGGGCACCAACCATATAATCGAAATCAATACCATTTTCCTTCAGAACGTGCATTACCATGGATGTAGTTGTGGTTTTCCCATGACTACCTCCAATTACAATTCTTGTTTTATCCTTTGTTTGTTCGTAAATGTATTCAGGGTAAGAGAAGATTTTTAATCCTAATTCTTGCGCTCTTAACAATTCCGGATTATCAATTCGGGCATGCATTCCTAGAATAATGGCGTCAAGGGCAGTATTTATTTTTTCTGGAAACCAACCCCATGCTTTAGGTAGTATATTGTGTTTTTCCAAACGGGATCTTGATGGATCAAAAATTTCATCATCGGAACCAGAAATAGTAAACCCTTTTAAATGCAAGGCTATTGCAAGATTGTGCATGGCGCTACCGCCAATTGCTATAAAATGTACTCTCATTGATAATCGTTTTTAAAAATTGTATTTTTGATCTGTATCAAATGATTAGGTCTGTAAAGCTGTATTTACAGTATAATTTGAAATTAAAGATAACATATTTAAGCGAAAATAATGGAAATATATAATATAGAAACGGGCAATTTTAAGTGTGATGGAGGGGCAATGTTCAGTGTGGTGCCAAAACTTCTTTGGAGTCGGAAATATCCTAGCGATGAAGATAATTTATGCAATTGTGCGATGAGAAGTATGCTTGTTGTTGATGGGGAGCGAAAGATATTAATTGATAATGGTACAGGAGATAAGCAGGATGCAGAGTTTTTCAAACATCAACATTTAAATGGTGATGCAACTTTACTGTCTTCTCTTTCAAATATTGGTTTCCAACCAACTGATATTACGGATGTTATTTTTACTCATTTGCACTTCGACCATTGTGGGGGAGCTGTAAAGCATAATACAAATAGAGATGGTTATGATTTGGTTTTCCCGAATGCAACACATTGGGTGAGTAAAACACAATGGGACAATTTCATTAATCCAAATATTCGTGAAGCAGATGCCTATTTTCAGGAAAATATTGTTCCAATAAAGGATGCTGGTAGATTAAGGTTTGTAGAGAAAGAGGGAGAGTTATTTCCTAATTTTGAAATTCGATTTGTAAATGGACATACTCCAGGTTTGATGGTTTCAATTATCAAAAATGAAAACCATACTATAGTATTTGCGGGAGATTTTATTCCTACAGCAGCAAATGTACCTGTAAAATGGTTGGCTAGTTATGATCTAAGTCCAACAGAATCACTGCGTGAGAAAGAAGTTTTTCTAAAAGAGGCAGTGGAGAATAATTATATTTTATTTTTTCAGCACGATATAATAAATGAGTGTTGTAGTTTGATACAAACACCCAGTGGTGTAAAAGTTGATAAATGCTTTTCTCTTTCAAAAATTAAATAACACTTAATTCGGTCTGATAGCCATATTCAATTAGAGCGTTCTCTATTGTTGTAATTCTCTGAATAACTGTTTTTTTGGTGCCAAAATCTTTGTAGGATGAATTAAGGGAATGCAAATAATACTCCAATACTCTAATTTGAGTCGTAAGAGTTGAGGTTTCAAATTTCTTTTCCAGATCAAGATGTTTAATTCCATGTTGATCCATTAATTCTTGCACAAAATATCCTGCTCGAATAATCCTTTTGGATAAATTGAGCTCATTGTAGACATGAAAAACCATAAGACTGGTCAGAAGTGCGAGAAAGACTATTACAAGTAGTGCTGGCATATCGTAGGAGTTAGTTTAATAATATTTAGCTTCCTCGGTTTACGATTGTTTCTTGAAAAAGTTTTATTGTGAATACTATTAATGGTCTGAAGGCCAAATAAAAACCAATTGCGGATAGAGTAACATCCATGAAAATATATGGTTTTATTAATGAAAATTTTTCCTTAATCAGTATAAGGGATAAGCTTCTGAAAATAAATTGAATCGCGAAAAAAAGAAAAATAGATAAACCAATTGGATTATATACTTTTGCTAGCTGAAGATTGCCACGGACAATAGCCGAAAAACTACGGGATAATCCTGTTGAGGGACTATTCCCGTTGGTAATTTGAGTGTAAAATGAAGGAATTGGATGTTTACTTTCTTCTGGCGAAAAAAGACCTGAATAAATAAAAACACAAATTATAATTCCGGCTAAAGAGAGGTTGATTATTTTGTAATTCTGTATAGCTAGATACTGGGAATTACTCATTATTAATTTTTATTTCAATATTGATGCTATCTGTTTTGAGGTGAATTGAGTCAACAGAAACCTCATCAAGCTGTTCTTCCAATTCTTGCATAGCATCCTGTAAATCGGGATTATGAACAGATTCGTCAATCACTTCTTCGATTACGTCTTCAACAAAACCTTCTATTTCGTCTTCGCTAAGGTTAGCAATACCTACAACAAATACCAGCCAAAGCGACGCAACTAAAACGCCAATAATTGAGACAATTAATGCTCCTATATTAATACCACGTGCACCATTTCCTCGATTGGCTTGGCTTAGTCCAATTGCACTTAAAATAATTGCGATTACTCCAGGAATAATTGCAATTACTCCAACACAGGGAATAAATCCGATCATGAAAGTTATGATGCCAAGTATTAATCCAATAATTCCTAAAGTTTGTCCTGCATTTGTGCGTTCTTGTTCCATGATTGAGTTAGTTGGTCTAAAAGATAAAGGTACTATTTTTTTGAAAATATTTTCAAAAGATCTTCTTCCAAAGATAAGGTTGGACTTTCTATTATTCGTCCTATTTCTTTGCCATTTCGATAAATAATCGATGTTGGAACATTCGTAATATTGTTCGCTTTTGCATCAAAATCGGGT
>JAQBBZ010000036.1:0-4419 GCA_032125735.1 Labilibaculum sp. | reverse complement strand
CATTCAAAAAGATGTTACGTGAAATGTTTTAAGAGGTTATTATAAACGAAAAGATAATGGGATTGAAAATCGAAAAGAACTACCTTTTCCCAATTCACTTTCTACCCAAATTTGTCCCTTGTGCATTTCTATAAACTCTTTACACAAAATTAAACCAAGTCCAGTTCCAGTTTCATTCTCCGTTCCTGATTTAATCAATTGTTCGTCAATGCGAAACAGCTTCTTCTGTCCTGCAGAATCAATTCCAACACCAGTATCTGTAACCCAAATCTCGACCTGTTTTTCTGTTGTATGAGATGAAACACTAATATTGCCTCCACTTGGAGTAAATTTAATGGCATTCGACACTAAATTTCGAATAACTGTATTAATCATGTTTGGATCAGCAACAATCTTTAAATCCTCATCAACAGCAGCTTCCAAATTTATTCCTTTATTTTCAGCACTCCCTGTGTGTAATATGACCACCTCGTTCACCAAATCCCACAAATCAATTTCTTTTGGTTTCAAGGCAATTGACCCTGTCTGCATTCGCGACCAAGTTAACAGATTCTCTAATAAAAGATAGGCTTGTCGAGCAGATTGGTTGATGATGCCTGAAAAGGTTTTTATTTGTTCCTGAGATAATTCGTCCGCGCTATCAACCAATATATCTGAAGCTCCAATTAATGAAGCAAACGGATTTTTTAAATCGTGAGCAATAATCGAGAAGAATTTATCCTTAGTCGCATTCAAACTCTCCAATTCTTTCCGCTGTTTTTCGATGGTCAGCTTTTGCTCCGTCAATTCTTCTTCCAAAAGATCTTTGAGGATCATTCTTTTTCGAATGTTTTGAAGAGGAAGAAGAATGGTGTCAATTATTCGAATATCAAATTCCTCTTCGAGCTGTTTAATATGATTATCGGTACATCGAAGAAGAATAGAATCGCTTTTTGCACTTGCTGAAGCCGAACGGGTTTCGGTTTTTGTTAATGCATACTCGCCAAAACTTTTCCCTTCCTGAAGCTCAATAAAAATATGCCCTTCATCATGAATCTGAACACATCCTTTTACAATTATAAAAACGGCTCCACCTAAATCTCCTTTAGAAAATATGGTCTCACCTTTTCTAACATTCAGCTCATCCACAATACCGGATAAAAAATGGCAAGTTGAAACATCCTGTTCCGCAAGGAAATCAAGAGTTTTTATGAGTTCCACTTTTTTTTCAGCACTTAGAGCCATAATTGAAATTAGTTTATACGAGAATTAATAGAACTACAAATATAGGCAATTGCAAAAAATATTAGATGCAAAAAAAAAACTGCTGATCGAAACCAGCAGTTTTTAATATCATTAATAATAGTAATCTAGAATATTTTGAATCCTAAAGTTACATTTACCATTTTGTTCTTTTTTAAGAATTCAGAAGAAACATCGGTTAAACCAAATTCATAATCAACATCTAATGTCAATTTCCAAACATCAACACCAGCACCAACTTTTGCATTCCACACAGCACTCTCAAAACTTGGATCATTATACTTATCCTCAAAGGTTTTTGAAAAACTATCATCTATTTTAAAGGATGCAACCGGCCCCGCAAAAGCACGCAATTTAAAAGCTGGCAACTTCACAATCTTGTAACCTAACAATATCGGAACATCAAGGCTTTTTGTTTTAAAATCATATCCCGTTCCATTCACTACAATTTCACTTTTTCTTGAAACATAGTTCAATTCAGGTTGCAAATACCATTTGTTCAGATTAATGCGTAAAAAAGCACCAAGCATCATACCATTATCCGCCTTATCCTTTACAGTAGAAGCATCTGGGATTTTAGAATCCATCTTTGTACTCACCAATCCTGCGTGTAAACCAAAATTTATAGGCGAAGACAATTGTGCGAATAAAGCGCTTGAAAACATACAGATTACTGCAGCTAAAAAAATCTTTTTCATAGTTAAATCTTTACATTCATTTTATTATCAATCCCTTAATACGTGGATTTTTATTTCATTTATCTTTAATAAGCAGCTACTAATATAAAGAATATTAGCATTCATATAAAATAATTAGTCTACAAAGATGTAAAAAACAAAAACCCCGACCAATTGGCCGGGGTTTAAATAGTATAATTATTAGGCGGTTACAAGCCCAATTTCTTTTTCATTTCTTTAGACAATGCATCTTTATGAATCATAAAAGACATTGTTTTGTATGCAACGAACGGATAAGAAGCATAAAAATACCCATCGTAAGGGTTATTATCAGTTCCCCATGAATTCTTCACAATAAAATATTTATTGTCTTTTTGGTCCTTTGAGATTCCAACAATATGCATACCGTGATCATCGGTAGTCTCGTAATTATCGAATGCTTCCTGACGCATTTCCTGAGTAATTACTTTTTCGGTACCAGGCTCCTCTAAATCAAATAATTTACCATCTTTTTCCTTTTTCGAAAGATTTTCCCATTTCGAAATCTCAGAATCCGACATGTTCTTTGTGTCTACTCCAGGAACAACAGCAACACCTTTTCTGTATGCAAAACCTTTTTCGCTTACATCCGAGGCCCAACCAATTGTGTAGCCATTCATAATTGCACCTTCCATAATTTCCATCATTTCATCCAATGGTACATTGTATACTTCATTCCACAACCAATTATCCGGTACCTCAATAATGAATTTTTCGTAAAAAGGATGGTGAGTATAAGACGAAATCTCGATATAATCATCAGGATTTACACCCACAAAATCGTTCGCAAATGATTTTGGAGTATATTCCTTTCCTTCGTAATCAAACGTAGTTGGAAGATCGCCTAAATAAGCGTTCAATATACCATCAAAGCCTTTGTGCCAAACAGGAGTGATTTTTTTGTTTTTATTTTGAATAACCGCCTCAACGTAATCGTTCAAAACAGCATCCAGCTCACCATGAGTATGTCCTTCTTCACCATAGTTTAATCCTTGATAAACACTTTCAGGAACAATACCATAATTTTTCATCACATAAGTTACATCGTGAAATGCGCCTCCGCCACCGAAGTTAAACTTTCCATTTAATCTTACATGCTTAATCGATTTATCTGAATAACAGTTGTAAACCACAAACATTTCCGACAAATCAGTTTCTGGTTTTCCCATTCGAATCATTTCTGATTCGATAAATGATAAACCTGAAAAAGACCAGCATGTACCTGATCTGTGCTGATTTTTAACAGAAGTAGCAGGCAATCTTTTAACATCAGTAAAAACATAAGCTTCTTTCTTCTCCTCTTTCTCTTTTTTCTCTGCTTTAACGGTGGTAAACAGTAACATACCAGTCGCTAAAAGCAATACGCTAAGGAATTTAATTTTCATCATATTTTGCTTTAGTATTCTCATTTCAAACGGTTGCAAAAGTAATAAAAACAGTTTTACAAGCAAGTCAACAGCCTATTTTCATTCATTTTTTCGATGAAATGAAGTCTAAACAGGTTATACAATGCTCAAATGGAAAAACAGAAAGCAAAAAAAGAGAAATTAACCAAAGTTAATTTCTCTCAATAATGCAATTTTAGTGACATTAGCCCATTACAATTTGTTTGCCAAGTACTCCTTTCATTTCTATCAAATTAATACTTGCCTCAGCGATCATCTCGTCTGATAAATTCTTTGCGTTATAAATGACATCAAAAACAGTGTCGGGAAGAGGTTGCTTATTAAAATAATTCCGCAGAATTTCTCTTTTCTTATCAATTTCATTTGCATACGACAGCATTTCTTTCGTACTCAATTTGTAAATCTCCTGCAACTGTGCAGCTCTCCATTCCAATGGAGCATGCAATTTAATATGAAATGATCGTTCAATATTTTGAGTAAGAACTACTCCCCCTCTACCAATTATAATGCAGTTCCCTCTGAGAGCAAATCCTCTCACTACATCGGCAATAGTTTTCTTTATTTTCCGATCACTTTGATAGTATTTACTCGATAAGGCTCCCAATATTTCATCCCAAGTTGACTTCTCCGTGGCATTAAATACATATTCAATTTTCTCTGGTGCTAAATTCAATTCTTTAGCTGAGTGTTCAAGAATCTCCTTGGTTAAACAAGTCCACCTATTACCCGTTTTCGCAGTCAATTTTTCGGCCATCATATTCGCAATATTAATCGCCGTACAACCACATTCACGTGAGATAGTAACTACCGGTCCCTCACAAAAAAACCCTCTTTTAGGATCAATTAATTTATTTTGAAACCGGTTCTCCATGTACTTTAACAGAATATTGTTCATCTCAACCTCCTAATTTTGATTAATCCCTCTTCTTAATTTAAGCCTTTTTAAGCTATAATGAAAATCATTTGGCGTGTTTTTTGTTATATAAAGTGATTATTTTAAAGAAGGAGTATATTATTTCTTAAATTTGTAATCGGAACAACTTTTACCCTTAAAA
>JAQBBZ010000035.1:0-4810 GCA_032125735.1 Labilibaculum sp. | reverse complement strand
TGCGCAGGAAAAAGTAGTTACTGGTTTAGTTACCGATGCAAACGATGGCATGGGGATCCCTGGTGTTTCAATAGTTGTAAAAGGTACAACTATAGGAACAACTACCGATATTGACGGAAATTACACACTAAGTGTAGACGCCAACGCAACTATTATTTACTCTTTTGTAGGATATCGTTCACAAGAGATTTTAGTTGGTTCACAATCTCAAATTAATGTAATTTTAAGTGTTGAAACCGAAAACCTTTCCGAAGTAATTGTGATTGGTTATGGTACAGTTAAAAAAGAAGACAAAACGGGTTCTGTAACCAGTATATCTTCAAAAGACTTTAATAAGGGTAATATTACATCAGCACAAGATCTTTTGGTTGGTAAATCTGCTGGTGTTGTAATTACATCTGCAGGTGGTGCTCCAGGTAGCGGATCTACCATTCGTATTCGTGGAGGTTCTTCTTACACAGCTTCTAACGACCCTTTAATTATTGTTGATGGAATGCCTATTGAAAGTGTAGGGAAAAATGTAAGTGGCAGCTCTAATGCTCTCTCATTTATCAACCCAAATGATATTGAAACATTTACGGTACTTAAAGATGCTTCTTCAACAGCAATTTACGGTTCTAGAGCTTCCAATGGGGTAATTCTCATTACTACCAAACAAGGTACTAAAGGAAAACCTCTTCAAATAAACTATAGTGGAAGCATGTCTGTAGCATCAGCAACTGACTACATTAATGTTTACTCTGGAGATCAACTAAGAAAAATTGCCGTTGATCATCCTGTTTTATACGATCCTTTAATCTATAACAAATTAGGAACGGAAAATACAGATTGGCAGAAAGAAATCTTTCGTACAGCAGTTTCTCACGACCATAATTTAGCTTTTTCGGGTTCTGAGAAGAATATTCCTTATCGAATTTCCTTAGGATATACAGATCAAACGGGTATTCTTGAAAATACGGATATGCAGAGATATACTGGATCGTTAAATTTGAACCCAACATTTCTGAATAATGATTTAAAGGTAAACATGAATGCAAAATTCATGATGACCAACAATAATTTTGGAGATGATGGAGCGATTGGTTCTGCGATATCAATGGATCCTACCCAACCTGTATATGATGGCAACGCAAACTCAGCAGGTTATTACCAATGGCAGAATTATGGAGCCAATTTAGGTACTCCAAATCCTGTAGAACAGGCTAAAGCCGTAAATAACACATCAGATGTATACCGGTATGTGGGTAACTTAAAATTAAATTACACCATGCCGTTCCTACGAGAATTGCAAGCCAATTTGAATCTAGCTACTGACTATACTGAAAGTGACGGACAAAATAACCGTCCAACTACATCACCATCAACATTGGTACCTTCAGCATGGGGAAAACTAAGTGATTATACAGCTACGAATAAAAACAATCTTCTTGATTTTTATTTAAACTACAATAAAGAGTTTAATGAAAACCATAGACTTGATTTAACAGGTGGTTATTCATGGCAGCATTTTCACAGAGAAAGCACTGACTATACCAGATCTATTGAAGACGCTGAACATCCGCTACAAGTGGATAATGAATCTGAAACTAAAACAGAGAATTATTTGGTTTCATTCTTTGGTCGTATGAATTATGCTTTTAAAAACAAATATCTATTAACCGGTACGTTCCGTTACGATGGATCTTCTCGATTTGACAAAAGTAACAGATGGGGACTTTTTCCTTCTGCTGCATTTGCATGGAAAATACACGAGGAATCATTCTTGAAAGATATAGATGCAGTATCTGACTTAAAGGTTAGATTAGGTTGGGGTATTACAGGTCAGCAAGAAATCACATCAGATGACTACCCAGCACAAGCCAAATACGGAAGCTCTCGTCAAGGTTATTACTATATGATTAACGGTCAATACATACCTACATTACGTCCGTCCACTTATGATCCTGATATTAAATGGGAAGAAACAACAACTCAGAATATTGGATTAGATTTTGGATTCTTAAACAATAGAATCAATGGTTCTATTGATTACTATTTCAGAGAAACAACAGACTTAATTAACGAGGTAACCATTCCTAGTGGAAGTAATTTCTCAAATAGATTAATTACCAATGTAGGTAGTCTTGAAAACAAAGGAATTGAGGTTTCATTAAACCTCGTAGCAATTTCTACTCCAGATATGTCTTTAAATATCGGATTGAATTTCACTCATAATACAAATGAAATCACCAAGCTGCTATTAACTGATGATCCAAATTACATTGGTGTTCCTGAAGGTGGAGGTATGACCGGAGTAAGACAAATAACCAGAGTTGGTGAAGCCGCTCACTCTTTCTTTGTGAACAAGCAAATATATGATTCTAACGGTAAACCTATTGAAGGTTTATACAATGATATAGCTGGAAACGGTGGTGTAATTAATGGCGATAATGCTAACAAATACATTTATCATAGCCCTACACCTGATTACACTTATGGATTTTCTGCACGCTTTAATTACAAGCAGTTTGATATGTCTACATCATTACGTGCCAACGTTGGGAACTATGTTTTAAATCAAGTTGCAGCAGGTGCATCATATGATCAAATGCAACAAATTGGTTATTGGAAAAATATGCCTACGTACTTAAGTGAAACCAACTTTGTAAAGCGTCAGTTTACTTCAGATTATTTTGTTGAAAACGCATCCTTCCTAAAAATGGATAATATTAGTGCCGGATATACTTTTAACAAATTTGCCGGTCAAGATATTAATGCACGGGTTAGCTTTACTGTTCAAAATGTATTTACAGTAACTAATTACAGCGGTCTGGATCCAGAAGTAGAAAGCGGAATTGATGATAATTTTTACCCTAGACCTCGTACATTTACGTTAGGTGTAAATTTAACATTCTAAAAACATAACAACAGATGAAGAAAAATATATATATATTACTCGGGATTCTAATCTCTGCACTTGCATACACTTCTTGTACAGATGATTTAGATGTAAAACCTATTGACCCTAGTCAGATTTTGGCAGGAAACTTAGGTGACGATCCAGCCTATATGGAACAAACCTTGGCTAAATTGTATGCCAGCTTTATTATCTCCGGTCAAGCCGATGGAGATGCTGATATCACATCAAGTGATGATGGTTTTTTTATAACTATGAGAGCACTTTGGAATCTGCAAACAATTACTACAGATGAAGGAATAAATGCATGGGGTGATGTTGGTATTTCTGATTTAAATACTCAAACCTGGAGTGCACAAAACCCATTCTTAACTGCAGTTTATCAACGTTTAAGTTTGAGTGTAACCTATGCCAACGACTTTTTAAATGTAACAGCTGGCAGTACAGAGCCTAATATCATCAGATATCGTGCGGAAGCAAGATACTTAAGAGCTTTTGCCTACTATTGGTTAATGGATCTTTTTGCAAACCCACCTTTTACAACAGAAGAAGATGGTGTTGGCAAATATTTTCCAGAACAAATTCAAAGACCTGATTTGTTTAAATTTATCGTTGATGAGTTGAAAGCAATTGAGCCTGATTTAGGGGAACCTGGATCTAATTATCCACAAGCTGATAAAGGAACTTGTTGGATGTTACTTGCTAAAACATATTTGAATGCAGAGGTTTATACCGGAACAGCCCAGTGGGGTGAATGTAAAACCTATTGTGATAAAGTTATTGCCAGTCCTGCATATAGTTTAGCTACTGATTACAGACAAAACTTCAGTGCTGATAACGATCGTTATCATGGTAACAATGAAATGATTTTTGCTTTTGCTGAAGATGGTATCAACACACAAGGAAATGGCGGAATTACGTTTATTATTGAGTCCTCAAGTGATGCTACTTATATTCGTGCAGAAGATTATCACGGTCTTACTTCTAATACCAACTGGAATGGTAACAGAGCAAGAAAAGACTTAATGAACATTTTGGTTGATACTTTGACTGTTTATGGTAATAATCCTGTTCCTGCTACTGATACAATTTTTGCTCAGTGTCCTGACGGTAGAGTGTTCTTGCGTCAAAAACGATCTATTAATATTCCGACTCCTTCTTCAAGTGGAGACTTTGGTGTAGGTGTTTATAAATTTACGGCTAAGAATCATGATGGTTCACAGGCAGATAATTACAGCCCGACTTTTGCTTCTACAGATTTTCCAGTTTTCCGTTTGGCGGATGCTTATTTGATGAGAGCAGAATCTTTATTTAAGTCAGGTAATGCTGGAGATGCTCTAACTGATATTAATGTGATTAGAAGAAGAGCTTATGGTGACAACAGTGGTGACATTACTCTTGGTGAATTAAATGCTAATTTCATTTTGGATGAACGCGCTCGTGAATTCTATTACGAAGGACAAAGACGCACAGATTTAGTTCGCTTTGGCAAGTTCACAGGTGGAGCTTATAACTGGCAGTGGAAAGGTGGTACTTTTAACGGAACAAGCACAAGTAGTCATCTTGATATTTTCCCAATACCGGGTGATGAAATCTCTGCAAATCCTAACATTAAGCAAAATGATGGTTATTAATCATTTAAAACCAAAAAAGATGAAAAAACATTATATATTATTATTTGCATTAGTCGGGGTTTTAGGCTTTTTCACGAGCTGTGATGAAGACGGAGATCAAATTGTATTGCGTGAAAACGTAGTAGCCCCTACAATTTCATTACCCGATTTAACTTTGGTAAGAGCAAACGGTGCAGACAAATTAGTTTTTGCTTGTACTCCTGTTGATCCCGGATTTACAGCATCAGCAAACTATTTTATGGAGGCATGTCCTGCAGGAAATCATTTCGAAACTGTAACT
>JAQBBZ010000034.1:0-10160 GCA_032125735.1 Labilibaculum sp. | reverse complement strand
CCTCCATCCTGATTAACTATTATCGCTTTTGATACTGAGGTTCCTTGATCCAAGGACAAAATATACTTTTTCATCACCTACTAGTTATATGATTTCTCTGGTTATTTTAAACACTCTCTTTAATCCTCTCAATCGAAAGGTTTAAAGCATCAACATATTCTCTCATCACCATTAAATGGGCAGTTCCCTCCTCGGTAAGCTTATAATACTTTCGTGGAATCCCTGTTTCCATTTCAGCCCATTCCGAGGTGACCAATTTTTCTTTCTTCAATCGATTCAATAAGGGATAAATGGTACCCTCTGCAATTTCGAGTGATGTAAATTGATTCATCTCACTAATTAGCTCATATCCATAGCATGGCCGTGACCGCAACAACAGCAGGATTATATACTCGAGAAGTCCTTTTTTAAATTGAGACTTCCACTTTGTAATAAAATATAAATTTATTTCTTCATTCATGGTTTAACAAACATATAAAAAAACACCTAGTTTTACAATACACTATGCATCAGAATGATTCTTTCGATTAAATATTATCGTAAAGATACCTCTATTCTAAAATTTGGAAAACGCTGTTGTTCCGACAAATTTCGCAAATCGACTTTTTTTACTTCAAATGAGTTACTCCCAACTAACAAGCTATCTGTGAGGTAATTTTCAATAATCCGATTCCTCTTTTCATAAAGATTGTCGAACAAATAACTTAATTCTTGTTCTCCTACAATTGCAAGGCAATTCTCTTGAATTGATTTTTCAGCATTTGATAAATCCTGATTAAAAATATAGGTTCTAAATTCCAGACTTCCATTGGCACACGTTATTAGTTGATCATTCGTAATGATCTCCTCCTCTGTGGGCATTAATGTAAAAAACCGATTTACACATTCTTTTACTGCAAGAAAGACTTTTTCTTTGGCAATATCAGTCTCCTGAGAAAACGAAAATTTCAAATCTGGTTTCTTCTTTAATATGCTTTCAATTAACTTCAATGTCTTTATTTGATCATCATCCAAGCTGTCCTGTAAAAACTGAAATGCTATTTTCTCAATACTATCAGGGTTTGATTCAACCAAATCACTCAATATTCCAAACGGTTGACTAGCCGTTTTTACCAAAAAATTCAGTAATGTTTTCCATACAATTTTCCCTACTCTAAATTCAGGATCGCTTGGATTGCCAGAAACAGGCAAATCAAATTTAATCTGATCATTTTGATCTTTTAATAAATACAAAGCAAGACGTACAGGAGCTTTTATTGTATTTAGATCTTTGGTCTTATCCCCAAATTCCAATTCTAATATTTTTACATTATTTTTATTATCCAATACTCTAGAGGTCATATCTACATTACAAATATAAGTTAACTCTCCTTGAGTAATCGGTCTTGCAATATAAAACTCCGTATATGGAGAGAAGCTCATTAAATCAAGCCTTTCAATATTTCCTCGGAAATTGAATTTGTATACATCCTTTAAACTAAAAGATGCAGTTCCTTCGGATCTTCCTGCTCCATTTAAACTCAAAGAATAAACTACTGGTATATTTGGTGTATCAGCATTAATAGTTCCCATATTAATATTGATATCAGACAAATCGTAAACAAATTTTCGATTTAAGGTATGATCTGTAAATTTCACAACACCTTTAGTAAGTATTATCGTATCCAATTGATAATATACTGAAGACTCCAATTCTTCATTAGTAACAGAGTCAGCAGAAACAGTATTTGATTTCATGTATGGTTCAAATATCTTTTCAAAATTGCTGGCATCAGAATATAAGTCTGCATAAATTACTGGAGAATCAATACTAATACGTCCTATTTCATAATGGGAAGATCCAATATGCAGCGAATCCAAAACCACTTCTGTTGCTTTCGCTGACACAAATGGTTTTTCTTCAGAATCAGATATCGAGAATTCTTTTAGAGCCACATCTCCTTTAATAAAAACATCCATAAAATTATTCATGCTTCCATTAATCACAAGCTTTGTATCCAATAAGCCTTCCATTTTTGAAACCTTCATGTAATCTTTTAAATAGACAACAAAAGGACTAATATCCAACGAAGCAACTCCTAAATTAATGGTATATCTTTCGATAGAATGATTGACATCTGCATTGATGGAAACATTCCCGGTTTTTCCTATTGAAAAATTAACACCCATTTCTGACTTCTCATTATTCCATGAAATTAAAGGTAATTCAATATTAATATCCTTAAGATCTATATTGTTATCATTTACAAAATCAAAATAATTAACATGTCCATTTTTGAATTTAATATCCCGAATTTCAAACTTTACAATTCGCTTTTCTTCAATCGAAGTGTTACTATCGACAGATTGCAACTCATCCTCTTCAATCAAATCATCAAAATTAAACCCATCTAAATTCTTTACTACAGAAACATCCAATCCATCCAAATAGACTTCGCTAACAGAATACTCTCCAGTCAATAATTTCCATGGATTAATATTCACATACAACTCATCGAAAGAAACAAAATTACTTTTTGCATCTAATTCGTATAACCTAAATCCATTTACTCTGACCGAAACCTTAGCATAATTAAAGTGAAGTTCCGAAATTTCAATCTTCCGTCCAATCAGTTCTTCCGAATTTTTGTTCACCCAATATCTAACAACCGTAGATAGTATTAGGAAGATAAAAAACAGGACAACAGCAAGTGAGCCAATTATTATTTTCCTCTTTGTAATTTTCATCATAATATTTTTAAAATTTGTCAAACAAAAATAGAAAATACGTCGCTTGAAATTAAATTATTTCGTGTTTATCTCAAATGAACACATGAAAAAAGGGAGACGATAGTCTCCCTTGTAATACAACCTTAGTTTATTAGTGGTTATACACATGAACATCGCGTTGAGGGAAAGGAATACCGATATTATTCTTATCGAATTCCTTCTTCACATTTTCTTGCATAAAGAAAAAAACTGTCCAGTAATCAGCAGCGTTTACCCAAGCTCTAACAACAAAGTTAACTGAACTATCAGCCAATTCAGAAACAGCAATAAAATGAGCTGGATCTTTAAGCACACAGTCATGATTTGTTAATAATCCATTAAGAATCTCTTTTGCTTTATCAATATCATCAGAATAACCAATTCCAAAAGTCATATCAACTCTACGAGTTGGTTGAGTGGAATAATTAATCATAGAACCAGATGATAAACCTCCATTTGGAATGATAATAGTCTTGTTATCAAAAGATAACATTATTGTATTAAAAAGTTGAATTTCCTGAACAACTCCAGCGAATCCCTGTGCTTCTAATACATCACCAACCTTAAAAGGCTTAAAAATTAAAATCATTATTCCACCTGCAAAATTCTGTAATGTTCCCGATAAAGCCATACCAACGGCTAAACCTGCTGCTGCTAAAATGGCAATAAATGAAGTCATTTGCACTCCAACCATTCCTACTACAGTAATAAACAACATCACTTTTAAAGCAATCCCCAAAAGGCTTACAAAGAAAGGCTTCAAAGTTGCATCCATATCTCTCTTATCCATCACCTTACGAACACCTCTTATAATTACTTTAATAATCCATAATCCAATTACTAAAGTTACTAAGGCTAATAATAATTTCGGAGCATACTCCATTGCCATTGTCCAAAGCTGGTCTGATTTACCAGTAATAACGTCCATATCCATATTCAAAATCTTTTTTATTTATTTTAATATCAATTCAAATTGTACTCTTCTATTTAAAGCTCTATCTTCAGCAGTAGCATTTGTTGCAATTGGATTTAATTCGCTAAATCCTTTAGAAGAAATTTTAGATAATACATAATCTACTATAATACGTTGTGTAAAATAGCTTAATTAAATTTAAATAAAAATCAGCATTAAAAAAAACATATGATCATTAAACTAAACTTAAAAACCGCTATTTAATAATAATTAAACAGCGGTTTTGATCATTTAAATCTAAGTCAAAAAAAAAGAAGCTTACGCTTCTCTTTTCTTTCTTTCTGAATATCTTGGACTATCACCAGAACTCTTTTTTCGATCTCTAAAAGATTCATTTCTCCCTCCGCGATCAGATCCTCCTCGGCCTCTATCAGAACCAGCTCTATCAGATATTCCTCGGCTTCTATCGGAACTAACTCTATCAGATCCTGCTCGGCTTCTGTCAGAGCCACTTCGGTCAGAACCTCTTGATGGTCTGCCTTTTCGATGACTACTGCTACCACCACTCTCCATTGGTCGATCTCCGGATACTTCAATACGAATAAGTCTACCTCCTACCTCTGCACCAGCAAAACCTTTTACTATATCATTAGTAAATTCTTTTTCTACATCAAAGAAAGAGAATACTCCTTTTAAATCTACTCTACCAATATTCTTACCTCTTACACCACATTGCTTATGAATTAATGTCAACAAACGAGGAACATCAATTCCATCTTTTATTCCGATATTAATAAACATGCGATCTTCGTTACCATCACTTGCAACATCATTCCCACTTGCCTTTTGAGCTCTTTTTTGAGTAGATGATTTCAAATTTAAATCAGGAGTGCTTTTGTAATAATCCATGAAACGATTAAACTCAAGAGATACGAATTTTTTGATGATATCTTCTCTGCTTAATTCACTTAATTCGCCATTAATGGCTTCAAAATATGTTTCGATATTATTTTCTTCAATATCAACCTCCTTAATACGGTTCATGAAGTGAAGTAATTGTCTTTCACAAACTTCTTCACCACCAGGAACCTTAACCTGAGCAAATTCGACATTCAATTTTTTTGAAATATCTCTTATTTTTCGCTCATCGCGTGGTGTTATTAAAGCAATAGAAATACCAGATCTACCTGCTCTTGCTGTACGTCCACTTCTATGTGTGTAAAATTCCAACTCATCAGGCAAGTTGTAATGAATTACGTGAGTAAGATCGTCAACATCAATTCCTCTGGCAGCAACATCAGTCGCAACTAAAATCTGAAGAGTTTTACTTTTAAAACTTCTCATTACTTTATCACGCTGAACCTGCGAAAGATCACCATGTAAAGCATCTGCAGAATATCCGTCTTTCATTAACAATTCGGCAACTTCTTGAGTTTCCTTTCTTGTGCGACAAAAAACAATTCCAAATATATTTGGATAATAATCAACTACTCTTTTTAAAACATTGTAACGATCGCGATTATTTAGTAAATAATACTGATGTGCAATATTTTCATTCGAAGTATTAGCCTTACCAACCGTAACCTCTACTGGATCAGTCATGTAAGTCTTTGCAATTCTTCGAACGTCCGCAGGCATGGTTGCTGAAAATAACCATGTCAATTTATCCGCAGAAGTAGAAGAAAGAATTACGTCAATATCCTCTTTAAATCCCATGTTAAGCATTTCATCTGCTTCATCAAGAATTAAGTATTCAATTTTTGATAGATCTACCGCTTTACGTCTAATCATATCAAGTAGACGGCCAGGAGTAGCAACAATAATGTGTGCTCCTCTTCTTAATTTTCTAATTTGATCATCAATGCTAGCACCGCCATAAACGTTTACTATATTAAGGTTCAAAATGTTTTTCGAAAATAGTCTTAAGTCGTCTGCAATTTGGATTCCCAATTCCCTAGTAGGGGATAGAATCAAAGCTTGTGGTAATTTTACATCTTGCTCGATTAGTTCGAGCAATGGTAAACCATAAGCCGCCGTTTTCCCAGTACCAGTTTGAGCCAAACCAACAAAATCAGATCTACCTTCCAAAAGTACAGGAATTGCCTTTTCTTGGATTGGTGTCGGATTTTCGAAGCCTAACTCTTTGATTGCTCCTAGGATAGCCTCAGAAAGGCCAAGATTTTCAAATGAATTCATTCTATAAAATTTATGAGCCGCAAAGGTACGAATTTAATAACGAACTAAACCATCATTTATAGTATTAAACTATAGAAGGAAATATTAACCGGCGGACAGAAAGGTATTAATATTTTTCATACTGAAAACCAGAAATTTACGCACGCTAGCACATGCATATCATCTAAATTTATTCAACTCTTAACGAGCATAAACACAACTTCTGATTTAATTATTGAAGGAAGTTCTATTTTTCGAAGTTCTAAACTTCTCAACCATCCTCCCATTTCATTTTCCTTCAAAGAATAAAGAACCTCGCGGAACTCATCAATTTGATCATCATTAAAATCTTTTTCTTCAAAATTCTTATATGAATCTAATTCTTCGTCCTCGTAATATATTATTTCCTCGGACATCTTATTAATCAAATCTGTTTCACAAACCTCATGGGCACCGCAACACTCTTCCAATGGCTCTGCTGAAATTTCACTTTCCACAGTTCCATTCTTCTTCGATTTCCAACGCTGCCCAAAATAGGTGGTCAGAAATGCTATTCCCGCAATTCCTATAAGTGCCATCAACAAAACTTCCATGAGTGCAAAGCTAAATATTCAAAGTTAATTAATCAAGATACCTTGATATTCTTTTTCCGACCAACAAATCGAATGACCATCGCTTTTCCATCATGCAATTTGCCTTCTGAAAGATGAGTTTCAACTTCCTTCAAAACTAAGATATCAAATGCCTCAAAATCTCTTTTAATTTCACAAACATCATATAGCAGATCCTCTTTTTGTGGTCCTCCTGATTTACGACCAAGCTGATTTTTAGAAAAAACCTCCATTAAAACAATTCCTCCAGGCTTTAGAGAATCTGCAATAAAACAATGTGCTATTGATCTGTGCTGTGAAGGCAAATGTAAATAAAGCAGGGCAAGCACATCATATTTTTCAAAAACTGAAGGATGATCTAAAATACTCCCTTGATACATATTAACATCAACCTTATTTTCCACAAAGAATTCCTTTGCATTTTCAACTGCCTGCTCACTGTAATCAAAAGCATCAACTTCCCATCCTTTGCGAGCGGCGTACGCAGCATTCCGCCCCTCTCCTTCACCAGGCAATAATATATTGCCTGAATCAAGAAAATTTAATTGTTCTTCGAAAAACGAATTGGGTTTCTCACCATAAATATATTTAGACTCAGCATAACGCTGATTCCACATTTCTTTCATAAATATTTATTTTACAAGAAGTTTATTTCACAACAGCCTTCTCATACTCTTTCTTATACAACTTAACTTGATTGTTCAATTTTTCGATTTCAGCTTCGTTTTCATCCTTAAGCTTTCGCAACCAAGTTAATTTTCCATCTTTTTCTTTAATTTCTGCTTTTAAGCTTTCAATCTCCTTATCTTTCATTGAAATCAAATCGCTATTCTTTTTAATTTCTTTAGCTATTTTATTCTTTTCCCAATCAGCATCAACTGTAGCAGTCTTTAAATCTTCACTCAATTTACTTGATTCCAATTTTAAACCATCAATTTGTTTTAACAAACCCGAAATTTTCTCGTTATTTTTATCATTCAGATTCAAGGCCGAATTGTACTTATCCAATGTTTCCATCAAACGAACCTTAAGCTCTGTAGTATCAGAAGCAAGTCCCATCAATTCTGTACTTAAATCATCAATTTCGGTATTTTTCTTAGCATTACTCTCCGACATGCTATTCTTCATGTCGTTATATTCCGCCAGTGTTTGATCCAATTTAGAGTTCAACTGAGTAATCTGCTTGTCTTGTTTTGAATTCTCGCTATCGAGAGCAACAACTTTGGCATCACTTCGGCGCTTTGCGTATTCTAATTCTTCGTACTTTTTCTTAGAGACAACACACGACAGAAGAAAAAATGGAAGCATTGACAGTACAAGAAATTGTTTTTTCATAGGGTCACTATTTATTACTGAGTTTAAGAAACCAAATTGATCTGGTCATTTATAAGCTTATTGTAAACGAAGGTATTTCTAATTCAACAAAAAATAAACTCATATCGTAAAATTTAACATTTTTTATCATGAAAACAACAGCTTTTACTTTCCTAAATCTGTCATAAACATATCTTTGTAAGAAATATTTATTTTAAATTAAAAATAAAAAGATAAAATTTACCTTAGATCTCTTTTTCTGGCAAGAGAATTGATAGCTTACCTATGATTTAAAATTTCATTTCACTAAAAATCTGCAAATTCATTATTACTTATGCAAAAATACACTATTATATTCCTTACTATAATCACGTTATCCTTTTCGGTTAAAGCTCAGGAGGGAAACAAGTCTGAACAAAAAACAAAATTAATTCGAATTGTTGGTAAACTCACCGACGACCAAAATAATGAACCAATTCCTTTTGCTAATGTCGGCGTTATCGGATCATATATTGGTGCAGCCTCTAACATGGATGGTGTTTTCGAACTTAAAATTCCAGGTGATTTAATTGATAAAACCATTCAGGCTTCGGCTGTTGGCTACTCCACATTCTCGAATATTGTAAAAAACTGCATGCAGGATGACACATTACGAATCGAGTTAACTCCAAAGAATTACAGTATTGCTGAAGTTGAGGTAACCGCTCAATCATTAGTTTTAAAAAAGAGAATAAAAACAGCAATTGAACGAATTCCTGAAAATTATTTGCAAACTCCTTTTAATTACGATGTCTATTATCGATCTGAAAAATTCGAAAACAGTGAACTAAGTCGACTCCGTGAAGCAGCAATCCGGATTTACGATGATAAAGGATATCAACGAGAAGATGCTTATCAAGTATTTAAAGAACGTGGTTATAAGTTTTTGCAAGTACGAAAGAATTTTGAAAACTCATCGCTTGCCGACGGCTCGACCTATTTGGATGAATTATTGGAAATGGACATTGTTCGTGGTCGTGGAAACATCCTAAATAGCAACCACATAGATTTTTACGATTTAAAGCTAGAACAAATCACCGAATACGAAAATGATTCAATTTGGGTTATTGGATACAAAAGTAAAAAACCAATACTGAGCAACACAGGTGATTATTATGCCAAAGAATATTCTGGTAAGATCTACATTAAAATAAAAGACTTTGCTGTGATTAAAAATGAAACTCATGTTATTGCCAGCAATTATTCATCGCAAGGAAGAAGTTTTTACGTTAACGAAGAACGACAAAAGTGGACCCCGTTACAAATTGAATACGATTTTAGTGTTACCTACAAGCAACATTCAGGCAGATATTACTTGAGCTATGTGAATTACAAACGTCATCACGAGGTGCAAGACAAAAAATCTAAAGAAATCACTCTTATAGATATCAATACAGAAATGTTAATCACTAAGATAAACACCAGTAATCCGGAAATAATAGAAAAAAGGGCCTATTACGAGAATATGCCCTATGACAAACAATTCTGGGAAAGTTATAACATCATTTTTGATAGAGAATAAAGATAGAGGCTTAGGCCTCTTTTTTTATTTCTTAACGATGGCAAATATCAGTTGATCTAAATAAATGCCATTTTTATAAACTGCTTTCTTTAAAACCGCTTCCTGCACAAACCCAGCCTTTTCTAAAACTTTTACAGATCCTATATTCCCTTCAAAAACATTTGCATACAATCTCACGATATCCATATGTAAAAATGCATACTCTATTGTTTTTTTCACAACATAGGTCATGATCCCTTTTCTCCAAAAATTTTGTCCAATCCAATAACCCAATTCAGCCGATTTACAAAATACATCATCCTGTTGCTCCACGCCAACACAACCAATTACTTCTTCATTCAGTTCAATTGCCATAAAATATCCTTTAGTAAAACGACTCGCAAAATGGATCCAATCATGAGCATCTTTATGAGTATAGGGATACGGAAAACTATTCCTTAAGTAGCGAACCACATCAGGATTACTAGCATATTTAACAAGATCCTTTTCATCTCTAGGTTCCAATTTCCTTAATACAATGCAACTTTTATCAATTTCCGTTATCATCCTACCCTCCTTTCATCAATGTTTACATACAATTTCGGAAAAAAACGATAGTTAACAATCAAAAGGGCAAAAAAAAAGCTGACTATAAATATAGACAGCTTCTTATAATCATATAGAAGTTTTACTCTTCCTCTTTAATTTCTTCTACGGTTTCCACAACATCTAACAAATTATTTTCCTGTAGAATATTGTACCACTGAAAAACCTTTTTCATGTCAGAAACATAAACACGATCTTCATCGTAATTCGGCAATACTTCGGCCATGTAGGCTTTCAATGCATTTCCTGAAGC
>JAQBBZ010000033.1:0-2969 GCA_032125735.1 Labilibaculum sp. | reverse complement strand
GTTGTTGGCATTGTTATCAATCATCGAAACGATATCTTCAATGGCTTCCCTTGCTGCTTTTCCAACAAGGGATTCATCAAAATTTTTCTGATCTTTAAAATTAAGTTTGTTTGTTCTTAATTTTAGTCCTTTGGCTGATTTTTGTTTTCGTACATTTTCGGCAGTTATAATTTCTCCGGTAGAAGTATTTACCATGCGAACATCAACACCAACTGTTGCCGATTGATTCGAGACACCAATACCTAAACCTTTTATAGCGCCACCTGTTTCTCCTTTTTTGTATCCAAACTCCGAAACAGATCCGATTACAGCAATTTCAACACCCAGAACACTTCCCACTTGGGCTGCACTTTGTTGCGTAACCCGTCCGCTTTGTCCAAAATCCTGTTCATTAAGAATCCGATCAATTTCGGCTCTTTCAATTACTCGGTAGTTGCCTGATTTTACAAGAGCTGTTGTCAGCATATCGCTAACTCCATTACCAACACCTTTGTTGTTCCACCACCGCCAACTTTTGTCTGTTTTATCTTCGAATACAAAAACAGCAATTCTCTTTTTTATTTGTGGTTCCTGTGCCGATATTTTTGTTGCTAAAAAACAGAACAAGAAGAAACACCCACAGATCTGTAACAAATTTCCGTACTTTCTCATTTTCGGTTTAAGTTTAATTAATATCTATAAACTGTTTTGTAATGAACAAGTTACGAAAAAACATTTGTGAGGTGAAATGTTATTTGTGTGAAATCTAAACAAAGAAAACCCCGCAAAGAAGTTATTCTTGCGGGGTATATATTTTAGTAAAGTGATGTTTACCTTCTGGCTTTATCCAGTAATTTAAGATCAGCAAGAGCAATTGCGGTTGCAGCTTCAATAATTACCGGAACGCGCAAAGCAATGCAGGCATCGTGACGGCCTTCAATCAATAAATCTTCCACTTCACCTTTTGCAAAATTCATGGTTTTCTGATTGATACCAATCGATGAGGTTGGCTTTATGGCTACACGAAATACCAATTCGTTTCCGTTGGTAATTCCTCCGTTGATTCCTCCGGCATGATTGGTCTCCGTTTTACCTGTGGCATCAATAAAATTATCGTTGTGTTCCGATCCTTTCATTTTTGCTGCTGCAAATCCGGAACCGAATTCAATTCCTTTGGTTGCAGGTATCGCAAAAATAAGATGTGAAATCATCGATTCTACGGAATCAAAGAAGGGTTCGCCATATCCGATCGGAAGATTATTGGCTGTGCATTCTACAATTCCACCAATTGAATCGTGTTGCAGCAAGGCATCCTCAACAGCAGCATCAAAATCGGTTTGTCCGCCTATTTCGGTTAGTTTGGCATCGATTTTCACATCACCTAATATCTTCTTGGCAACAACTCCGGCTGCAACAATTCCAAGGGTAATTCTTCCTGAAAAATGACCGCCTCCGGTATAATCGTTGTGTCGTCCATATTTATGCTGAGCAACAAAATCGGCGTGACCAGGACGCGGACTGTCTAACAAATTGCTATAGTCTTTCGATTTGGTATTTTTGTTGTGAAACAGGATGATTAAAGGGGCACCTGTGGTCTTTCCCTCGAAAGTTCCACTCAATATGCTGGGCATATCGGCTTCAATTCTTGGGGTTGTTCCTTTTGCGCCTGCCTTTCGGCGGCTTAAATCGTGCAGAAGATCTTCATCGCATAAGTCAATTCCCGATGGACATCCATCAATCGTAATGCCAACACCTTTTCCGTGTGATTCTCCAAATATGCTAAGTCTAAATATTCTTCCGAAATTGTTCATTTAGTATAATTATTAGTAACCAGTCATTAGTATTTAGTAAAAATAGCTAATGTTTATTTTTCATTGTTAAGTATCGAATGAAAATTTTCTTCATTCAGTATTTGCACGCTATTATTTGCCAGTAATTCAGAGGTAAATCCGTTTCCTTTTCGGTATTTTCCAGTGAAACTACCATCATAAATTTTTCCGTATCCGCATGACGGACTGTTGGCTTTTAAAATTACTGTTTTGCAATTTAAGGCTTTTGCCACATTTGTGACTATTTCGGCACCCATTGTAAATTGGGCTGTATAATCATTTTGATCCTGACCAATTACCTTTAATTCATTATTGACTTTCACTATTTCGCAAGCTATGCGTGGCGTACTAAGGCCTCCTAATTCTTCCGGACAAAGAGCTATTGCCTTGTTTTCGAGTACCAGTTTCTTAATTTCCGCAACTTCGTTGCTTTTACCATCGTATCTGCATTCGCAACCGGCCAAACAAGCACTGACTATTATCATTTTTTTACTATCAAGTAAGAATGGGGGGGTGAAAAGTTTGAATTTATTGTCATTCTGAGCTTGTCGAAGAATCTTTATGTTTGAATAACAGATGTTTCGACTTCGCTCAACATGACGTTTTCAAGTAAAACTTTACTTTTCGGATACCCTATTTTTTTATACAAACTGACTGTCGAAATAAAACTGCGCCACGCCGCCACCAATTTTTCGTAAATCCGTAAAGAATTCAGGGTAGGATTTTGCAACGCACTCGTGCTGACCAATTTCAATCGGACTTGGTGAGGCCAATGCTGTAACTGCAAGTGCCATGGCAATACGGTGATCATTATTACTCTTTGCCAATCCTCCTTGTACATCGCCACCTGGAATAATCATTTCGTCGCCTTCAATTCGAATTCGAACTCCTAGCTTGGCAAATTCCTTTTTTAAAACGAGACCCCGATTACACTCCTTATGTTCCAATCGATGTACTCCTTTTATTCTGCTTTCTCCCTTACAATGAGCCGCTAAAGCAACCAAAGGAGGAAAAAGATCAGGACAATGTGTTGCATCAAAATCAAAGGCATTTAAATCTTTTTTCTCTACCGTTAAATTGTTTCCTTCCCATGTAATGGAAGCTCCACATTTTTGCAAGGCATCCAAAATTGCCTTATCGGCCTGATAAGAATCAGGATTT
>JAQBBZ010000032.1:0-3613 GCA_032125735.1 Labilibaculum sp. | reverse complement strand
TCTTTTAAAATGTTATTTGGAGCTTTAACAGGGATTGTTGCTATACTAGCTTATTCACTCACTGAAAATTTGATTTGGTTCTTACCATGGATCATGGTACTGTACACCCTGAGTAAGTCCTTTCCGTTTAAGTGGACATTGGTGCATGCAATGCAAATAGAAAATGAAGAACACCGAGAATTATTTTAATATGAATCAAACTTGTATTCTGAGATTGGGGAAGTGGTATGAGATATATTGGATTGATTACATCCCTACAATTTTTCATGCATTGCCTTTGATTTTAGTCAAAGGATTTGATTGTCATCCCGAGGAACCGAGGGATCTGTTTATTGAAAAGATCCTTCCCTTTGTTCAGGATGACAAATCCTGGTTTTTGGCGTTTGCCCCGCTAAAGCAGAGGACAAGAGATTATTCCTTCATCCTTACAATTTTTCATGCTCTTCCTATGGCTTTAGTCAATTGATTTGGATTGTCATCCCGAGGAACCGAGGGATCTGTTTATTGAAAAGATCCTTCCCTTTGTTCAGGATGATGATTTTTGTTTTTTGCGATTGCCCAGCTAAGCAGGGGACACATCAAGGGATCAATATTTTATCTATCATGAAAAATTTCTGTGCGCCTTTCGAGCCAGCCTTCTTGTTCTTTGTGGTTCAGTATTTTCCTTTTGTTTATCCATACAATTTTTCAAGCATTGCTCATGGCTTTAGCCAGAGCTTCAGTATTTTTAAACATCATACTTAATTCTTAATTGATTAAGCTATCTTTGCGGACTATTTAAATTATTTGTTGTGGAAAATTTTAAGGAATTAGGCGTAAATAAAGATATCATTAAGGGATTAAACGATCTTAATATTATTAAGCCTACTCAAATACAAGCAGAAGTTATATCGGTACTTCTTCAGGCTAACACCGATTTAATTGGACAGGCTCAAACCGGTACAGGTAAAACAGCAGCCTTTGGAATCCCATTGTTGCACAGAATTAACACCAAAGTAGACAAGGTTCAAGGCTTGATTCTTTGTCCAACCCGTGAGCTTGGACAACAAATTGCCAAGCAATTGTTCAAATTTACCAAGTACTCCGATAAGATTTTTACCGAATCGGTTTATGGCGGTGAGCAAATTGACAGACAGATTAGCGCTTTGCGCAGACCAACTCATATTATTGTTGCTACTCCAGGTCGATTAATTGACTTGTTGAAGAGAAAAGCTGTTGATTTGAGTTATGTGAAGACGGTGATATTGGATGAGGCCGATGAAATGATGAGCATGGGTTTTAAAACACAGTTGGATGAGATTTTAACTCACCTAACGCGTGTAGAAAACAGATGGTTGTTTTCGGCTACTATGCCTCCGGAAATCATGCAGATTATTAAAAGACACTTTTCGCCAAATGCACACAAAATTGAGGTGAGTGGCCGAAATGTGGTAAATAAAAATATTCAGCATCAGTTCCTGATCTGCGAAGACAATGAAAAATTGAACATTCTGATTCAGTTTTTAAAATCGGAGCAAAAAAACAGGGGAGTGGTGTTTTGTAAAACGAAAGCTTCGGCACAAGTTTTAGCAAAGCAATTAATTGCAAAAAATATTCCTACCGATGCTATTCATGGCGATTTAAAGCAGATTGAACGAGACAAGGTAATGCGTGCTTTTAAAAACGAAAGCCTGCGAATTTTAGTTGCAACCGATATTGCTGCCCGAGGTATCGATATTGTAGATCTTGCCTTTGTGGTGCATTACGAATTGCCCGATAAAGAGGAGTATTACACACACCGTAGCGGACGAACTGCCCGTGCAGGTAAGGAAGGTGTTTCGCTTTCGTTGGTAAATAGCAAGGAGCTTAAAAACCTTCGTTATTTCCAAAAGACTTTGAACATTGCTTTCAATCAAATCAGACCGAGAAAATAAAAACAGTGAACAGTTAGCAGTGATCAGTTAACAGGGATTCGTATTTAAGCTGAGGTGCAGAGCACCCTAGTCTTTGTAGAATATCGCTAAAAAGAATAAATAAGGTGCAGAGCACCGAAGCAAGAACTAGTTTTTGAAAAACAAATTCAATGATATAAAAGAAAGACGCGATTTAATCGCGTCTTTTTTATTGTAAAAACCCCAACCGCTATAAAGCAATTGGGGCATGTTTCAGATATAGATATGTAGTAGTAGTTTCTATCGAACCAATATTCCAACCTGTTCTAAGGTTTGGCGTTCCGATCCTTCGTAAAACAGATCCAGACAGGCGCGTAAATCGGAGCAGTAAGCCATTAATTCGTTAAAGCTCTCTTGTTTTTGAACAGTGGCTACCTGAGCTTCACCATCCTCTTTTTCAGCTTTTATTTTTAGCTCATCAATTTTTGCCAATTGCTGTGCCATTTTAGTAATTTCTTCAGGGCCTAACTCAACCAATGCTAATTTTTCCTGAATAGATTCGTGCTGAACAATTGTATTTGTAGTTTCATTACATAGGTTTTTCCAGTCAGCATAATTGGTAGGAACGTCTTTGTTTAAACGAAGAAGAGTGCTTAGTTCAGCGTTAATCTTGAAGAAGTAACGACCGGCTTTTCGAATTTTCAGCAATTTTTCAGAAATCTGATCGTAGGTTTCTCTATAATCCCGACCTGCTTGTGTCGATTCAATTTTTTCGATGGATTGCTTTTCGGATGCTGCTTTGCATGTCTGATAAAGTTGAACTCCTACTTCCATTCGTTCGGGAGGATAAATAGCTCCAATCTTGGTTTTAATAGATGGGTTCCCGTTGATACCATAAATAAGGATACGGCATTCTTCTAATGATTTCTGAAAACTTTTTGACATAGTAATTGATTTTAAAAGATGATTTGTTTTTGTTAATTGATTTTTATTTTCTTTATGATTCTTGTTGTTTTCGAATTGTTATTTAACTAACTGTCGATGCGTATAAGTTGATTGTGTTTGGTCGTGTGTTGATGTAAGATTCAGAAAAACAACAAGTAGTAAACGTGACATTTAACTTGTTGTTTAAAGTTATGATATCGAAAATAGATAAAAAAAAACAAAAACAAAATTAATACGAAATAATTTTTTGTTTTAAAACACAAAATAATCTTCAGTAATAGCAGTTTTATAGTCTTGTTTTATAGGAATCATAATGCTTGTAGCGATTATTGCATTAGATAAAATGGAAGCTGCTTTTTAGCTTTAAAATTTACTTTTAAGTATCGGGAATTCACTTTAGGGTATCGGGAAAGCACTTTGGGGGTTCAAGAACTCACTTTATCTGACAAAGAGTCACTTTTTACCATCGAGAATTCACTTTGGAGGTTCAAGAATCTGTTTTTACCGACAAAGAGTCACTTTTCACCATCAAGAATGTACTTTGGGGGTTCAAGAATCTGCTTTTCCCAACAAAGAGTAACTTTTGGGTATTGGGATCTTCCTTTTTGTGTCAAGCTATTTCAGGGGATAACATATTTCAGATTTTTTTCGGGGTAGAGCGCAAGTTTATTTGTGAATGGGTGTCTAAGTATTTAAATTCACTGAATCGGTATCGAAGTTTTTAATATGATTGAAAAGGAGTTAATAGAACTACTCAAATCTGGAGATGAGAATGCATTTCGTAAGCTTGTGGAAAC
>JAQBBZ010000031.1:0-3364 GCA_032125735.1 Labilibaculum sp. | reverse complement strand
CATACTTGCAGGAACAGTTAAAAGCGCTAACATTTCAGTATCCCACTCAAGAGTGTTAATATTATAAAGTAGAGTTCTACTTGCGTTAGATACGTCAGTTACATGAACTTCTCCTTTTGTTAATTTCCAAATTAACCAGCTATCAATTGTACCGAATGCTAACTTACCAGCTTCTGCTTTTTCACGAGCACCTTCAACATTGTCAAGAATCCATTTCACTTTTGTTCCTGAGAAATAAGAGTCAATAATCAATCCTGTTTTATCCTGAATCATATCAGCATGTCCGGCAGCTCTTAATTCATCACAATATTTTGAAGTTCTTCTATCTTGCCAAACGATTGCATTATAAATTGGCTCACTAGTTTCGCGATCCCAAACTACAGTTGTCTCTCTCTGGTTGGTGATACCAATACTGGCAATACTCTTACCATCAACACCAGCATGGGTAATTGCTTCTGCTGCTACACCTGCTTGAGTAAACCAAATTTCGTTTGCATCATGCTCCACCCATCCTGGCTGAGGGAAAATTTGTGTAAACTCTTTTTGTGCAGTACTAATCATTTCGCCTTTCTTGTTGAAAACGATAGCACGAGAACTTGTAGTTCCTTGGTCGAGTGCTAAAATAAACTTGTCGTTCATACTAATTCTAATTTTGGGTTATTGTGTTATTTAATTTTCAGTTTTAGAGTAAACCTTATCGATAGATAACGATCCGGTTCTTATGAATTTTTATCAGTTCGTATTATTTAAAGTAATTCGAAGGATGAAATAAGGATTTTCATTTCAATCAAAATATTGTATTTAGTTCATTTATTATCTTATTTGGTTAAATCGTTTGCGTCAGTCACTAAAAAAACAAAAACCACCAAAGATAACGCTATCAATCAGAACGTTAATCAACAACAAGTGTATCCGCCACTTCTTTTTTTCATCAATGCGCATCAATATTTGTAATCGATTGCGAGTCTATTGTAAAAAAAAATCTCACTTAAAATTTCCCTTTTTCAACATGTCAACAGAACTGTAAACTTTCTTTTTTTTAGAGGATGGAAGAAAGGCAATCAATGTAACCACCTTTCTTCCTGGTGTAAAATGTAAGTCGATTTGCGCTGAGTTAATTTTGTGCCAAAAACTAACTGATTAATAATATTATAACTAACAATTATAGCAGTACCTTTTAAATTCCCGAAGTACCACTAACTTCTCATCGCAAATCCACTTCTTCAATTACTAACTATTGTAATATATATCGAGATGCTAACTCACTATATTCTTTAATCTGATTTTCTTCCCATTGTTTATCGCACCCTAATTCTTTGGCCAACAATTCAGCAACTTTAGGGGCCATCCGTATACTTTCTTTTGCATCCAAGAGCAAACATCTTGTTCTACGAGATAAAATATCTTCAACCGTTCTGGCCATTTCGTGTCTCGCTCCCCAAACTACCTGAGCATTAATTACGTTTAATTTTTTACTCAAATACTCTTCTAATCCGGCTTCTTTTTTTGCAAGATTTAAAATCTTTTCCTCATCGGCGCCATAGAAATACATAGGATTCTTTAAATCTACATCCTTCTTATAACCATGTATTTTCAAATTACGCGTAATCGATTTCTTTTCTGGAAGATTACCTGTTTTTGCAACAGTATCAATAACATCCTCTGCCATTTGACGATAAGTAGTCCACTTACCTCCTGTTATAGTTACCATTCCCGATTTTGAAACAACTATTTTGTGTCCTCTCGAAATCTCTTTGGTCTTTTTACCTTCACCACTTGGTGCAGCCAAAGGTCTTAAACCTGCAAATACACTTCTTACGTCCGATCTTTTTGGAGGTTTCGCAAGGAATCGTCCAGCTGTTTCTAGAATGAAGTCAACTTCCTCTTCCAATGCTCTTGGCTCTAATTCTGCTTTCTCCTTAAACACATCAGTTGTGCCAACTACAACTTTACCATGCCAAGGCACTGCAAACAATACACGCCCGTCTGATGTTTTTGGAATCATAATAGCATGATCACCAGGCACAAACTCCTTATCCAACACCAAATGAACCCCTTGACTAACTTTTACTATATCTCTAGCTTTTGGCTCATCCATTTTGATGATTTCATCAACGAATACGCCGGTAGCATTTAAAACTACTTTTGCTTCTAATGTGTATCTGGAACCACTTTCCATATCAGTTACCAACACAGCATTTACTTTCCCATCGGTTTTCTTTAAACCATCCACTTTCATGTAGTTTATAGCAACTCCGCCATGTTCTACAAATGTTTGGCACAAATTAATTGCCAATCGTGCGTCATCAAACTGACCATCATGATAAACAACTCCGCCACAAAGGTTCTTCTCTTGTAATGTTGGAATATGTTTTAGGGTACGTTTCTTTGAGAATGGTAACGAACGACCATAACTTAATTTTCCGGCCATCAAATCGTACAAAGTAAGTCCCAAGGTATAGTAAGGAGTTCCCCACCAAGTATAATTAGGAATAATAAACGTCTGATCTTTAACCAAGTGAGGAGCATTCTGTTTCATCAATCCTCTTTCACGAAGTGCTTCCAAAACAAGAGAGATATTTCCCTGTGCCAAATAACGAACTCCTCCGTGCACCAGTTTGGTACTTCTACTCGATGTTCCCTTAGCAAAATCATCTTGCTCCAACAATAATGTTTTATATCCTCTTGTAACAGATTCAATAGCTGCGCCTAAACCTGAAGCTCCACCACCGATGATAATAACATCCCACTTACGATCTATTTCTTCAATTCCCCGAATCATTCTATCTCTTTCCATAACAGTTAAGTAAACAGTTTTATCCTCAGTTTCAACAATTAAAGTTCCTTTTCCCAAAACTCCCAAATACTTCCATATGAATTTTCCTCATCACGAACACAGTTATTATTTTGCAGCACCATAATGTCGAGGAAAAAGTCGTAAAGGCGATCGCCTACTTCTAAATTAAATCTCTGATCTTCCATTGCTAAATAATTTTCATTTAAAAATTAAATCTGTATGCACAGTACATAATATAGCTATGTTGTGAGTGAAAAAAATTGGAAGTATTACTTCCTATGGATTATTATCGAGATATTAGATGTTTCTAAAGCCTTTAATAAATCCTTCCTTACAAAGCTAAATAAAATACTTAGCTTTGCAAGGTATGTAGTATTGAATTAGTTAATTCTTATTTAATCCAAACTAAAAAATTACACCTAATAATCAGAAGTTCAGTTTATTAAATCTAAAAATAAGTGCTTGAATTCTTTTAAATAAAAATAAAAAAGCCTATAAATAAGAAAGCCGCACTTAATTAAGTGCGGCTTTCTTATTTATAGGCTTTTTTATTTTTATTTAAAAGAA
>JAQBBZ010000030.1:0-3624 GCA_032125735.1 Labilibaculum sp. | reverse complement strand
TTCAATAATATTTTCAAGTTCCCTGACATTTCCCGGCCAGCTGTGCTTAAGAAGAAGGGACATGGCTGGCGGTGCTATTCCATTTATTTCCTTATCAAGACTGATATTGAACCGGTCAATAAAATGTTGACTTAAAAGGGGAATATCTTCCGGCCTTTCCCTGAGCGTCGGCAACAGGATCGGCAGCACATTCAGCCTGAAAAACAGATCCTCACGAAAGGTGCCTTTTTTCACTTCATCTTTAAGGTTTTTAGCGGTAGCAGCAATAACACGAACATCTATTTTTTTTATTTTTGAATCACCGACCGCTCTGATTTCACTCTCCTGGAGTACACGCAGGAGCTTTACCTGCAAAGACAGGGGCAATTCGCCGATTTCATCGAGGAAAATCGTGCCGCCGTCCGCTTCTGTAAAAAGCCCCTTTCTATCGCTGTCCGCTCCTGTAAAAGCGCCTTTTTTATATCCAAAAAGCTCGCTTTCCAGCAAATTTTCAGGGATACCGCCACAGTTGACAGGGACCAGCGGCTTTTTTGCCCGGTCTCCTGCAAAATGGATCCCCTTTGCAATCAATTCTTTTCCGGTTCCACTGTCTCCATAAATTAATACCGTGGTATTGTATTGGGCCACTTTTTCGGCCAGCTTGAATACATCATTCATCGCCTTGCTTTTGGCCACCATATTTCCGAAATGATAATTTTCTTGAATTTTTCGAATTCGTTCTTTAAGCCAAAGATTCTCCCTTTTCAAACTCTCTCGTTCTTCCGCCTTTTTAAGAGTTAGAAGAACTTCATCGGATTTAAACGGTTTCGATATAAAATCATACGCCCCCTTCTTCATGGCTTCAACAGCGATATCGATGCTGCCGTATGCCGACATCATGATTACTGTGGTGGCCCAAAGCTTGTCCCGTGCAATTTCAAAAAATTCCATTCCACTGATATCAGGCATCTTAAGATCACAGAGGATAAAATCGTATAACGTCTGATCAACCATCTCTAAAGCATCTTTCCCATTGGATGCCGTATCGACTCGGTAGCCCGATTTTTTAAGTAATGAGGACAGCATGTGGCGCATGTTCTCTTCATCATCTATGATCAACAAGCGTTTTTGGGATAACGTATTATCTGCTGCTGTTTTTTTATTCATTGCTTGAATTTTAACTCTATTCTCATGGATTCCATTCACCGTTCAACATTCAGTGGCAAGTAGATGGTTAGGGTCGTGCCTTTTCCTTCTTTACTGTTAGCCTTGATTTTCCCGCCAATCCCTTCAACAATCATGAAACAAACGGAAAGACCGAGGCCGGTTCCTTTTCCAGGCCCTTTGGTCGTATAAAAAGGGTCAAAAATATTTCCAAGATTCTCCTCAGCAATCCCCGGGCCATTGTCGATATATTCTATTTTCAACATGTTCAGATGATCCGTCGATTCAGTCTGGATGCCGGGTACAACCTCGCTGATAATAGATATTTTCCCTTTTGAATGATTTTTATTCGACGAGACGGCGTCGGCAGCATTTATAATTAAATTCAGAAAAACCTGCCTCAACTGGTTTGGATCCGCCATAACCGTATCACGTTCCGCCATAAATCTGAAATCCAAATCAATATCGGACATCAAAGGATGAAACTTGAAAGCATCGACCGTGTCTTGGATGATCGCGTTCACCGAAACAGCCTTCATACCTTCCGCCGAAGGCTTTGAAACCTCAAGGAGTTGTCTGATAATCGTATCGATTCTATTGATTTCATTTTCTGTGCGGTTAAAAAATTCCTTTCTGTCATCGTCTGAGATATCATTTTGTTTAAGCAATTCAAGATAGCCCACAATAATACCGATAGGATTGCCGATTTCATGGGCAATTCCTGCAGACAATCGCCCGACAGAGGCCAATTTTTCTGCTCTGATCATATCTTTTTGGGCTTTTTTTAGATCAACATTGGCCTTTTCAAGGGACATCACCGCAGCTTGAAGCTTTTCTTTATCCTCGGCGATATGTTGCAGCATTCTGTTCAGCGCCTTGGACAATTTACTGAACTCGTTGTCCTCTGCTTCATAAAGAAAGAATATCTCGTCTTCTTCTTTGTATGCTTCGGCTCTTTTTACCAATTTCTGCAAAGGTTTAACGGTAATTCTTGACAATCGATAAAGACCGATGATCGTAAAGACAACCGTATTGACAAAGACGTATATTAACAATACATATTGCGTCCGTCTCAAAACCTTATATATTCCCGCAAGCGGCATAACAAGGCTACACGCACCAACGACGCGTCCTTTCTGAAACAAGGGCGCCGCTATCATCAGATCCCGGCTTTGTCTCCAGAAAACCCCCCAGGTGGAACCGAAAAACCGGGTTGTTTTCAATCCGGACTGAATTGTCTGACCGGCAAGGGATTCGAGTTCGTCGTGCAATTCACAGCTTTTGCCGTCCGAATATATTCGATTCTTAGTTTTGTCCAAAACCAGCACGCAAGAAAATTCTGCGTCTGTTAACATTTTTCGAAGACCCGCCTGAAAACCTGAATCCGCCAAAACATCTTCCGATTTAGAAGAAATCATAATACCGGTTTCGATTCCCGATATAAAGCCATATCCTCTTGAAATTTCCGACCTGACCAGGGCTTTTTGTGCGGTAATAATCATTACAAAACCGATTAAAATCATCGCGAACATTAAAAGCACCGCCAGACAAATAGCAATATTTGTTTTTAATTTTATCGGGACCACATTCAACCTTTAAAAAACCTGAAATTTCTAAAACTCAACTTTTATTTGCCGCTGGCTTATAACATCCAAATTGTGGGAAATAGATAAAATGCTTTTTGAATTTTACGAGAAAGTTCCATTTAAGTCAAACTGCGTTTTCATAAGCTACAAATCCTGACACTTTTTTGATGACGCGATGTTTTCGATTAAAGCACCCTGCACTTGGGGCAAATCAAACGCGTATTAAAGCAAAAAAAAACCCGGAATCTCACACGTTTTGGGTGATGATTCCGGGTTATATAAAAAATTTTCGGCGGCGTCCTACTCTCCCACTCAGCTTCCCGAGCAGTACCATCGGCGCAAAAGAGCTTAACTTCCGTGTTCGGGATGGGAACGGGTGTTTCCTCTTTGCCATTGCCACCGAAAAAGCGTCATTCTTTCTTCAGTGTAATAAGAATTTGGATACGAGCACATAAAAATGTTCAATCGATTGTGTAAATTATTTTGTGGCCAAGCCTCACGACCTATTAGTACCAGTAAGCTAAATACGTTGCCGCACTTACACACCTGGCCTATCAACCTTGTAGTCTTCAAGGGGTCTTAAGTCCCGATGTTTCCATCGGGATGGGATATCTAATCTCGAGGTTGGCTTCCCGCTTAGATGCTTTCAGCGGTTATCCATTCCGAACTTAGCTACCCAGCAATGCCGCTGGCGCGACAACTGGAACACCATTGGTTCGTCCATTCCGGTCCTCTCGTACTAGGAACAGATCCTCTCAAATATCCTACGCCCACGAAAGATAGGGACCAAACTGTCTCACGACGTTTTAAACCCAGCTCACGTACCACTTTAATTGGCGAACAGCCAAACCCTTGGGACCTGCTCCAGCCCCAGGATGTGATGAGCCGACATCGA
>JAQBBZ010000029.1:0-2972 GCA_032125735.1 Labilibaculum sp. | reverse complement strand
GCTGAATCTTCTTTTCTGGCTTTTAATTCATACGGGTAGCTTGCTTTCTTTTTGACTTTCTCAGAGAAAACCAAATTGAATCGCCCTGCTTGTGTGCCTTTTTCAACATACAAGTTTACAAACAGATAATTGGGTTTATCTGTTGCAACTATTTCTTCGATTTTTACTCCGGCGTAAACCAACGAAACATCGTATTTTGAGATATTTTCACCATGAACCAAAAGTTGCAAGTTGGGATTCTTCATATCCACCCACCAAAACATTGGCTCAACTCTATCAATTTTCAACTTTTCAGCGAAGGAGTTTACGCTAAACAAAGAAACCATTAGTAAAGATATCAAAGAAGCTTTCATTCTATTTATATTAAGGGCATTATATAATTTCAGGATAAGAGAAATTCCCTTATCCTGAACTATTCATATATTTATTTAATCGTGTTCAACAACCAAACTACTGGCTTTTTCAATCACATATTCGTCATCAATTAGGAATATGGAAATATCTTCCCCTTCTTCATTGATTACTCCAACTTCATCAGCAGAAACTCTTACATTTAGAAGATTACCTCTGAATCGAACCTTAAATGAATATGATTTCCATTCTTTAGGAATCAATGGTTTGAATATCAATTGTCCGTTCGATACTCTCATACCGCCAAAACCTTCCACAATCGACATCCAAGTTCCTGCCATACTTGTGATGTGCAGACCTTCGTGTACTTCCGTGTTGTAATCATCAATATCCAAACGGGAAGTTCTTAAATACAGATCGTACGCTCCTTCAACATCGCCAATTTTCGACGCAAGAATGGAGTGAATACAAGGAGAAAGTGAAGATTCATGAAGTGTTCTTGGCTCATAAAAATCGTAATTCTTCCTGATCGTTTCTTCATCGAACTGATCTTCGAATAAATAAATACCTTGCAGTACATCCGCTTGTTTGATAAAACATGATCGCAGGATTCTATCCCATGACCAATGCTGATTGATCGGGCGCACTTTCGGATCCAAATCAACAGCCAGAATTTGTTCTTTATCCATAAAACCATCTTGTTGTAAGAATACACCTGTTTCCTCATCAACTGGATAATACATGTTATCAATGATGTCATTCCATTTCGCTGTTTCTTTTCCGAAATCGAAGTTCAAATTCGCCATAATCTCAGAAAAGCGAGCAGAATTGGTTTCCTTCACATGAGCCATAGCTTCCTGAGTATATTTCAGACACCAATTTGCAATAGTACTTGTGTACCAGTTGTTGTTGATGTTATTTTCGTACTCGTTAGGACCGGTAACACCCAGCATCACATACTTCTTCTTAGCCGCTGAATAATTAACCCGCTGACTCCAGAATCGTGAAATACCAATTAATACATCCAAACCATATTCTTCCAAATATTTTTTGTCATCGGTGTGACGGATGTAGTTGAAAATAGCAAAAGCAATGGCTCCGTTACGGTGAATTTCTTCGAAAGTAATCTCCCATTCGTTGTGACACTCTTCGCCATTCATTGTCACCATCGGATACAAAGCTGCACCATTGGTAAATCCTAATTTTGCAGCATTCTCAATTGCTTTTTGCAAGTGTTTATGACGATAAATCAACAAATTACGGGTAACCTCAGGCTTAGAAGTACTCAAATAGAAAGGAACGCAATAAGCTTCTGTATCCCAATAAGTAGATCCACCATATTTCTCACCGGTAAAACCTTTTGGCCCAATGTTTAATCTCTCATCTTCACCTGTATAAGTCTGATTCAATTGAAAGATATTGAAACGAATGGCTTGTTGAGCAGCAACATCACCTTCAATAACAATATCACTGTTCGACCATTTCTCGGCCCAGGCAGCAACATGCTCTTCCAGCAAGGTACCAAACCCTTTTGCATAGGCTGAAGCAACTACTGTATGAGCATTCGAAGCAATATCTGTTTTGCTGTGATTTAATGAACTCAAAACACCTGCATACTTGTATAGGGTAAGTTCTTCTCCTTTTTTAACTTCAAACTCAACCGTATTGGATACATATTTAGCTTCTTCAGTTATAGAAGGAGTCATTTCCAGTTTCTGTCCATCTTTGTACACGTCATATTTCATTCCTATACAAACATGAAAATCCAATTTCTTGGTCCTGGAGATAACAAAACCTTCTCCGTTCCCGGATTTACAAGTTAAAACATCCCAGAACTTCTCATCGTAGTTTGAATCCTCATTAGCGACATCCGCATCAAGATACGGGTTGAAACTAATTTGTCCATCAAAATTTAAAGCTGTAACAGAATAACGAATTGCTCCAACTTCGGAAGTCACAATGCTTAAAAAACGTTTTGCGTCTACCTTAATTTGGTTCCCGTTCGACATTTCAGCAACAAATGAACGAATCAAAACACCTTCCTGCATGTTTAATGTGCGAACAAATTCGCTCACTTTACATTTTGCAAGATCAAGCATTTCACCATTGATTTTCACATCAATTCCAATCCAGTTTGGCGCATTTAATACCTTTGCGAAATATTCCGGATATCCGTTTTTCCACCAACCAACTCTGGTTTTATCAGGATAATAAACACCTGCGATATAAGTTCCTTGTAATGTTTTCCCTGAATAATGTTCTTCAAACATGGCTCTTTGGCCCATATTTCCATTACCAAGACTAAATATGCTTTCAGATGATCGATGATTTTCAGGAGTAAATCCTTCCTCGATCATGCACCATTCATCGTGTTTTAAATACTCATTCATATTGATTTCCTTTTAAAAATAATCCTACCTATGTCCTTAAAAGTTCAATTGACTTATGGAAAACCCAACAAAACCCGGAACAACCATATCCGCTTTTCCCAATACATCGGGAGAACCAATTCCAACACACTTCATTTTGCCATTAATTGCAGCTTCAACTCCAGCTTCAGCATCCTCAAAAACCACACATTCCGAGGGTGCAACCTTAAGAAGCTCTGCCCCTTTTAGAAA
>JAQBBZ010000028.1:0-3554 GCA_032125735.1 Labilibaculum sp. | reverse complement strand
AACGGCATAAGTATCTTTAATCTGCATCATTCTTCTAAATTCAGAACGAACAGTTTCTTCATCTTTCACATTCAAAGTTACTCCACCAACATCCGATTTGTGAACTGGTCCTACAACCTTCATCACTAAAGGAAAACCAATTTCTTTTGCCATGGCTACAATTTCATCTTCAGAATCTGCAACTCCTTCTTTGGCTCTTTTAATTCCGGCAGCATCCAATAAATTGTGCAACTGTTCCGGACTCAAATAACCATTTTCTGCCTCATCAATAATCTGGCGAATTGCTTCTTTATCTACTTCAGGCATTTCAATTTCTTCAGCTTGAGGTTTTGGCGTATTAAAAACCTTTGCCAATGCATCACCAAATACTACTTCATCAGGAAAATTAATTCTTCCTTTAGCAAGGAAATGCTCAATTTCATCTTTAACATTAACTATCGACGGTAGAATTGGATAGATTGGTTTTTTGCACTCTTTCATTTTCTCGTGCAAAAGATCGTAAACATCGTACACCGAAAACAATCCAGGGCTACCAAATATTACAGCCATTGCGTCAATATTATCAAAGTCATTTTCGCAAGCATCAATTATATCTCCTAATTGTTGTGCTGTTCCCGTCGCCAAAAAATCAATAGGATTAGCCACCGATGATCCAGCATATAATTTTTCAAGCAGCGCATCAGCTTTTGCCCCATCGATATGAGGAACATCCAATCCATTATTTGAAAGTGAATCTGTTAACATCACTGCTGGTCCTCCGGCATGTGTTATCACAGCAATATTTTTCCCTTTTAATTCAGGATGCATAAAAATTGAGGCAACCGTAGTCAACTCATCTCTCCCCTTGCAACGAACAATGCCTGCTTTTTTAAACAAGGCATTAACTGCAACATCAGGACTAGCTAAAGCACCTGTATGAGAAGATGCAGCGCGACTTCCCGCTTCAGAACTACCCGATTTTATTGCGGCAATTTTACAGCCTTTACGGATTAAGGAAGAAGCATGCTTTAAAAGCATTTCTGGTTTATCGATGTTCTCAATATATAATAACTTAACCTTGCTACTGGTTGCAGGATCAAAGCTTTCATCCAAATATTTTAGAATCTCCTCAACACCTAATTGAGCAGAGTTTCCAACTGAATATACACTTGAAAAAGACAAACCTTTAGGAACTCCAGCCTCCATAATGAAAACGGCAGTTGCTCCCGATCCGGAAATAAAGTCACATCCTTTAGGATCTAAACTTGGAATAGGTGTTGTAAAAACACCATTATAATTAGAATTTAATACGCCAACACAGTTTGGCCCAATTAACGACCCACCCACCGAATTAACGATCTCGACAATTTCTTTTTCAAGTTTTTCGCCTTCCTCATTTTCTTCGCTAAAACCTGCTGAAAGAATAATAAAAGCGCGGGTATTTTTTTCTTTAGCAAGTAATTTAATCGTGGATGGACAAAACTTAGCTGCAATTGCTATAATTGCCAAATCAACTTGTGGCAATTCATTAAGATCTTTATATGATGGTACACCTTGAACTTCGTCCATTTTAGGATTAGCAACATAAAGATTACCTTTAAAATCGCCATCAATCAGGTTTTTTAGCACCTTTCCTCCTGGCTTTTGCACATCATCGGAACCTCCAATAACTACAATACTTTTAGGATTAAGTAACTGTTCGTTTATCATTTGTTGTTGTTTAGTGTTTTGCTATTTTGCGACAAATATAATAATAATCTATTCCCAAAAGAGCGATTTACCCAACAAACTGTAAGTAAAAACAAACGTTATCGTAAAATATTGACATTTCATAAATTTGGGATAATCATTTTCTTATCAATGTATTACAAAACAAATAAATTCAGAGTTTACCATGCAAATATCCATTTCATATCACTTGGTACAAAAAGCTAAAATTTTATCTGTAATTTTACTGTCGAATTAAAAGCAACTAATTCCAGATGATGAAAACTATTGAGCAGATCTTACAACAAGATCAATTCACCAAGGACGATATTATTCGATTATTACAGTCGACAGATGCAGATGAAAAAGCATTATTTGTGAAATCATCAGAAATTAAACTAAAACACATAGGGAAAAATGTACACTTTCGCGGATTGGTTGAATTCTCAAACATCTGCAAAAAAGACTGTCTTTACTGTGGTATTCGCGCAAGTAACAGCGCCGTAAACAGATACGATATCGCAGATGAAGAAATACTGAAAGCGGCAAAGTTTGCTTATGAAAACAAGTATGGTTCATTAGTATTGCAATCAGGTGAAAGATCTGACCAAAAATTTATTGATCGGATTGAGAACTTATTAAAAGAGATTAAGAAAATCAGCAATAACGAATTGGGAATTACCATTTCGATAGGAGAACAAACAAAAGAAACCTATCAAAAATGGTTTGATGCAGGTGCTCACCGTTATTTATTACGCATTGAATCGAGCAATAAAGATCTGTACAATAAAATTCACCCCAACAATGAGGAACACTCACACGAAACAAGATTAAAATGCTTAAAATATCTTCAGGAAATTGGTTACCAGACCGGAACAGGAGTAATGATTGGTCTTCCATTTCAAACCTATGAAGATTTAGCTAATGATCTTTTATTTATGCAAAAGTTTAATATTGACATGGTTGGAATGGGGCCATTTATTGAACACGATCAAACTCCAATATATCAGTACAAAGATCAATTAATGAGTTTGAATGATCGATTCCGCCTCACTTTAAAAATGATTGCTGTACTTAGAATCATGATGAAGGACATAAATATTGCCGCTGCCACAGCCCTGCAAGCAATCGATCCGCTGGGAAGGGAAAAAGCACTGAGAATTGGCGCCAATATAATAATGCCTAACATTACGCCAACCACCGAAAGAGCAAACTATTTGCTTTATCAGAACAAACCTTGCATAGATGAAGGTGCGGATGATTGTACAAATTGCATGGAAGCCAGAATTAATATGGCAGATGGAGTAATTGGCTATGGAGAATGGGGAGATTCGAAACACTTTAAAAACAGACAACTCAAATAGAAGCGACTTAAGTCGCTTTTTTTATTCTCTTCAATTTTAAAAAAAACTAAGCAAGATCATCTTCTACCTGCGACAACACTTTTCAAATGCTCCAAAAAATTTGTACCTTTTATGAATCCCACGATTCTGAAAATAAAGGTACATGCGACACTTGATTGTAATACTAACTTCCTTTTGCTTGAGTTTGATTGCTACGAATCACATCAAAGCTCAACAATACAGCTTTAAGAACTATTCTCTTGAAGAAGGACTACCTCAATCAGAGGTGTTTAGTCTAATTCAAGATAAAAAAGGAAACCTTTGGATGGGAACTAATGGAGGTGGAGTATCCCGTTTTAACGGAAAGGAATTTTTCTCTTATAACAAAACTGATGGTCTCGCCGACAATAACATAAGAGCATTACTACAAGACTCTAAAAATAATTTATGGATAGGAACCAGTGTTGGCATTTCCAATTTTAATGGTGTTTCGTTTCGTAATTACGATCAAAACGACAGTCTTCC
>JAQBBZ010000027.1:0-25358 GCA_032125735.1 Labilibaculum sp. | reverse complement strand
CAATGTCGAAACAGCTCACTTATTTTTTAATTATTAATTCCTAATTAGAGCGAAGCGACAAAGCTCCTGTCGGACAAGAAATTGCACACTCTTTAGCTGCAACAGTCAATGCTTTGTTAATGCTTTGCTTAAAAGGAACCGATACTTTAACGGTAAATCCCCGTCCGATATTGGTTAAGCCTGTTTCCTCCTTGTGCTTGCCCGCAATTTCGATGCAAAGTCCGCACTTAATGCACTTTTCGGGTTCGTAAATAATCGTTTCATGGTCGTAATACTTCACAACACTGTTTCGTTCGCCAAATGAAAACCGTCTGCGATCGGCATCGTGTATGTCTGCACAAACACGAAGCTTACAATTGTCCAGTTTGCGGCAATCGCAATGCAAACATCTGCCGGCTTCCTTCATAGCTTCCTCTTTCGTAAATCCCTTTTCGGATTTTGCCTCTACACGATCACCTGAAACTGACTCTTTCAAATACTCAGTCAACTCTTCTTTTCGGAGTGTTCCAAATCGCGAATTGAATGCTCGTTTTGTTGCTTTCCCTTCGCCATTTCGCAAAAATTCATCGACTGACCAAGCACATTCTTTTCCCATAGCCAAAGCTTTCACAGCCATTTTTTGAGTACGGATGGCACTGCCGGTGGCAAATATCCATGATTGATCAGTAGCGAATGTATCACTGTCTGTCCTCAAGCCAGTCTTCGCCGATTTTAAGCCTAATTCTTCAATATTTTCAAGACCACTTCCTGTTGCCAGGATTACAGCATCAAAACCGGATTTGATCTGTTCCCAGTTTCCTTTTTCAATTTTTTGACCGATATGAAAAGCAACACCAAATTGCTTCAATATCTCTATTTCCTTTATCAGGATATGTTCAGGCAATTCCCCTTTCTCGATAGCTTCAAGCAAACTTCCTCCCAAGCGGTTTTCTTTCTCGAATACCTCGCAGGCATGCCCATCTTTTACCAGATGATAAGCTGCCGATAATCCGGCCGGACCGGAACCAATAACCGCTGCTTTTTTGCCGCTTGCTTCTTTCTTCTCAGGAAGGTAGAAAGACTCCTCTTCATCAGCAGAAATTCGCTTCAACAGGCAAATAGAAACTGCCTGATCGACATCTTTACGTCGGCAAACTTTTTCACAAGGAGCAGAACAAATGTGTCCCAAAATCCCCGGAAGAGCAATTTCCTCTTTTACAATCTTCAAAGCCTCATCGAATTTACCCGCAGCAATGAATCGGTTCATTTTCGGAATGTCCATATAGGCCGGACAAGCCACACGGCAAGGTGCCTCACAATCGCCAACATGATCGCTCAACAACAATTCAATGGCTTGTTTTCGCGCTTCAAACACCTCAGAATCATTGCTCGCCAAGTCCATTCCTTCAACAGCCACAGTTGCACAGGAAGGAAGCATTTGCTGATTACCATTGTTCCGTACCATACAAACCATACAGGTAGGATGATTACTGCATCCCTCCAAATAACACATACTGGGAATCTCTATTCCGATGGAACGCGCGGCATTCAGAACAGTAGTTCCTTCGGGAACATTAATGGCTATGTTGTCTATTGTTAGTTTTGGCATCTTTATATTATCTATAGACCTGACAGGTTTTAAAAACCTGTCAGGTCTTCTAATTATTTTATTTCCACGGCATCCACCGGACAAATTTGTTTACAGATATCGCATTTAATGCACAATTCATTGTCCACTTTGTGCAATTCGTAAGGCTTTGCTTCAATCGCATCTACCGGACAACGCTGCGCACATTTGGTACAACCCGTACAATTATCGTTTATTTCGTAGCGAATTAACTCCTCGCATTTGCCAGACGGACATTCGCCGTTAATGTGTGCTTCATATTCGTGTCGAAAATACTTTAGGGTTGATAAAACTGGATTTGGAGCTGTTCTTCCCAATCCACAAATACTTCCTTTTTGAGTATTGATTGCCAGTTGTTCCAGCAAATCCAAATCGCTCAACTTTCCTTTTCCTGTCTTTATCTTTTCAAGGATTTCCAACATGCGTTGCGTTCCAATTCTGCAGAATGTGCATCGTCCGCAAGATTCTTCCTGAGTAAAGGATAGGAAATAGTGAGCAATGTCCACCATACAATCCGATTCATCTAAAACGATCAATCCCCCCGATCCCATCATGGCACCTACTTCTTTCAAAGAATCAAAGTCAATTGTTGTATCGGACATGGAAGCAGGAATGCAGCCTCCCGAAGGACCCCCAATCTGAACTGCTTTAAATTGCTTCCCGTTGGCTATACCACCGCCAATTTCTTCTATAATTTGCTTGATCGTAATTCCCATAGGAACTTCGATCAATCCTCCTCTGTTGATTTTTCCCGCTAAGGCAAACACTTTCGTTCCCTTGCTTTTCTCAGTTCCAATTTTACTGAATGCTTCCGCACCATTTCGAATAATGTAGGGAATCAAAGAGAATGTTTCTGTATTGTTGATTAGAGTGGGTTTATCCCACAATCCTTTTTCTGCCGGATAAGGTGGTCGCAACTGTGGAATTCCACGTTTGCCTTCAATGGATGCGATTAATGCAGTCTCTTCGCCGCACACAAAAGCTCCAGCTCCTTCAAATACTTTCAGTTCAAATGAAAAATCGGAGCCTAAAATATTTTCTCCTAGCAATCCTTTGCTTTTGCAGATTTCCAAACCTTCCTTAATCCGCTTTACTGCAAGCGGATATTCTGCCCGTATGTAAAGTCTGCCTTCGGTGGCTCCAACAGCATAAGCACCAATTAGTATTCCTTCAATAATTCTGAACGGATAAGATTCCAACAACATTCGATCCATAAATGCGCCCGGATCTCCCTCATCACCATTACAGATGATGTATTTTTGATCAGACTTTGCATTCTGAACCATTTTCCATTTGATAGCTGAAGGAAAACCTGCTCCTCCGCGACCTTTCAGTCCGCTTTTTTCAATTTCCGAAATAATCTCATCCGCAGAAAGCTCATTCAGGCATTTCTTGAAGGCTTCGAAACCATGTTTGGTAAGATATTCTTCAAAATCTGAAGGTTTTATCTCTCCCCGGTATTCTGTTGCAATGTTTACCTGCCCTTTCAAGAACTCCGAAATTGGCGTATGTTCTTCATTGGCATTGTATCGATTCGAACTCTTAGGGATATCTGAAAAAGTAAGGTTCTCAGCATAATTGTAAAAGCGATTTTTGAAACGACTCATCCAACTCTCTGAGCGAAAGTGCTTTTCTATAATGTCACGAACTTCATTTGCATTGATTTTGGTATAATAAGCTGCTGCTTCTCCTTTTTTATGGATTTCCATCATGGGAACCTGATTGCAAACACCAACACAACCGACTTGTTTTACATCTACTTTAATCTTGTTCCCAGCCAATGTCTTTTCCAACTCCTCCTTCACTCCCGAACTGCCACTGGCAATGCAGCAGGAACCTAATCCAATTCGAATTTCACCCTGAGAGATTCCTTCTTCAGTCACTTCTCTCACAATCTTTTCTTCGCTTGGTGCCAGATTTTTAAAATCCTCTATAATTTCAGCGACTTTACCTGTTTCAACATGACCGTAGGTGACATCATCAATCTGAACCACCGGAGCAAGCGTACAGCACCCCAAACAGGCAACTTCCTCTACCGTAAAAAGTTTCTGAGCATCGGTATCTATGCCTTTTTCCAAACCCAATTCCCGTCGAAAACCATCGTAAACCTGTTTTGCCCCTTTAACATGACAAGCCGTTCCAACACAAACCCTAATAATATGTTTCCCTACCGGCTGATGACGGAATTGAGAATAGAATGTTGAAATCCCTGTGATTTGAGCTTCTGTAATAGTCGTAATTTCACATACCCTTTTCAATGCGGGTTCGGGTAAATAGTTGTATTTCCCTTGAATTGCCTGCAAAATTGGAATCACCTTATCCGGTTCTTTTCCAATTCCAGCAACAACTCCATCTACAAAATCGATCATCTTCTCCATATCTATTTCCCTATGCAATAAAGATTTTTCTCACCCCGAATGTACACTCTGCCATCCGCAAAGGCTGGCGATGCATCCGATTTCTCACCCAAGGATGATGTTGCAAGTTCCACATATTCTTTATCAGCCTTAAAAATATGCATTACCCCTTTCCGATCCATCAAATATATTTTGCCATCAGCCAAAATTGGCGATGCATAAAATCCTCCGTCAAATTCCTTTTCCCAAAGTATTTCTCCCGCTTTAGCATTGTAACAGACAACTGCACCATAACTGGTCACCACAAACAATAAATCCTTGTATGCTATCGGACTAGGCACATCGGAAAGATAATCGTAAGCTTCCCATAAAATCTCAGGTTTTGCTCCTGGTTTAATGGCAACCAAACTGGCATATTCGTTTAAGGCAAATACGATTCCGTTTGCATAAGCTACCGAAGGTCCAACCTCACCGGTAATGCAGTCTATTTTCCACAATTCCTTTCCTGTTTGTGCATCGTAGGATGCAATGCAGGGATCCGCGGCTAATAATATCTCAACCTGATCTCCGTTTTGAACAATCACAGGTGATGCCCATGAAACTCTAACTTTGCGTGCAGTACTCCATACTTCTTCTCCGCTTGATGTTGACAAAGCCATTACTTTCGAGTTCTTTTTCTGATCGTACTGAACAATCAGCTTGTCTTCAAACACAATCAAAGATGATGAATGTCCGTAATGATTATCAGGGACACCTAAATTCTTAGCCCACTGCTTTTTTCCACTCATATCTACTGCGATGAGATCACCATTTGAGAATATGGCAAAAACCGAATTCCCATCTGTTGTTACGGTAGATGCGGCATGACCGGTATCAGGAGTTACCTCCGGCGGATTTGCAGGTGATCCAGTAATCTGTTCGGCTTTAGCTGTCCAAAGCAATTTGCCGTTGTTTCTATCGTAGCAATAAACTTCGCGGCTTGCAGTACTGGCTCCGGAAAGGAACAATTTGTTTCCCCAAATTACCGGGGAATTATAGGCATGAATAGGAACAGGCTGTTTCCACAGAATATTTTTGCCACTTGCTCCATCCCATTCAATTGGAATGTTCTTTTGGTAAGCAATGGCATTTCCTCCCGGTCCGCGAAAAGATGGAAAGTTTGCCATCATTTCCTTCGTTGGATAAGTTTCTTTGTATAAATTCTTCTTAGACTCTGATTTTTCAATTGCAGCTTCCTCATCTTTCACTTGCGGAGTTTCGCTTTTCTCTTGTGCTGTTTCTTCATTCCCAACTGGGGCAGTTTCCTCCTCAGTCACATCTGGAACAATCTCATCTTTTGCAACAACTTCAACAACTGTTACATCTGTTTGTTCTGTTTCAGCTTGCTTGGTTTTCGCCATTGCAGCAGCCTCAGTGAATTGATTCCCCAACTCTTTGTGTGTTAGAAAAGCAAAGAGTAAGGTGATTCCAAGCATTCCAAAACCACCAATTACAATCCATTTTCTTGCTTTTTCACGAAACAAAATGATATTCTCTTCCTCCTCTTCAGATATTTGAGGTAATTTTTGCTTGCCGGCATAAAATAGCTGCAAAGCGATGGCTGTAACAATGATACCAAACAGAAATAAATATCCTCCTGCTTTTACCTGCCACTGGTTAGTGAAATACGCTTTACGCACCAATAAATCCATCTCGCGGATTTGCTCTCTTAACAGATCATCGTTCGGATTCTCATTCAAGCGATCAACCAAACTGTTTATTACTTCAGTATTTACCGGATCAATTCTATTTATCTGAATGTAATTCACCAAAACCAACATGCAAATTACGAAGGAGAAAGTTCCCGCCACCATTGCAATGCCTTTCCACAGGGATAGGTTCGTACGTTTTATTTTAAATTTGTTAGTCATAGATCAATTTTTTACCACAAAAAAAGTTTTACCACAAAGGGACTCCAAGTACTTCACTAAGGGGCACAAAGTATTTTTACAATATCACTTTCTTAATTCCATTCTTCATGTGTTTCACATTGAAATTATAATGAACTCGAAAACAACAATCCAATACCTTATTAAAATCTTCTTCTATATTTATAAATCATTTTACTTTGTACTACTTCGTGCTATCCTTATTTTACTTTGTGGTTAATCCTTCTTTTACCACTAAAGTATTACCATTAAATTAAACGCTTACAGGTCTTCGACTCTGTCAGGTTTTACCTAATCCTTTTCCACTGGACAATATTTTAAACAACGGGCACAACTCACACAGTCACCTTTGTCTGGCATATAATCTTCACGATATCGGTAGGTTGATAATCCGGATAAAGCCAAACCGATCACTAAACCAATAAAAGCTCCCAGTATCCAACCGCCATGATAAAACTGCTTGACAATCTCTGATGCTTCCAGATACAATTGTTCTGCTGGTTTCCCCGAAGTTCTGAATCCTTCAATTTCCAGACTCTCTTTCATGGTTTTAGAATCGAAATGCAACAATTCATCTGCCAAACGAACTTTAGAATTCACTTTTGCCAGATTCTCATGAAAATTAGCTCCTGTCCATCCGCCAACAACCATTAATGCAGGAATGATTAAACTCAGCAAAATAAATCTACGTGTGGCAGTTCGCTTGTCTTCCATTTGTTTCACCTCAACAGGTTTGTTAATTGCATCCAAAGGACATGAACCCTCGCAAAGTTTGCACTGAATACAATTCGAAGGTGTTATGGTCAAATGATTTTTCGATACCCGGCTTACCAAATTTAATATCACACCGTAAGGACAGAAAAACCGACAATAAGGTCTTGCTATAAAAATACTGATTAGCAAAAAAGCAGCTCCGATGGCAAACATAAAAAATGTTGCGTTGAATCTGAAAATCCCAACGAATGGATCGTATCGACAAATGATAAAATCAGTAGCCGTAGCTGCATATAAAACAGATAATCCCAAATAGATATAAGGAATCAAGCCTAATACCTTCTGCAGCCACTTCTTTAAAGTCACCGGACGCATCAAAAAGACGTCTTGCACAGCACCAAGTGGGCAAACTCCTGCACAGAATGTTCTACCAAAAAACAGGGTATAAGCTAAAGGAATCACGAAAAATGCCAAAGCAGATAAAGGAATGTGATAACCAGGATTGAATAAGGCCAATACAACATTTTGAACGGAACCTACAGAACAGACACAGCCTTCTCTAAAAAATCCAAAGTATAAAATGGAAAAAATAGATACTGCGACCACTCCTGTTCTTGATCTTTTCTTTAAGATGAACCAAGTAATCAGGCTTAGGGCTGCAATTAAAACCAACACATCCAATAAAGCGAACATCCCATCCTGTGGTGCTGGCATTGAAGTAACCGGCTGTGTGTAACCCGATTCGAACTCAGGTTTTGGGAAACGTTGCTGTTGCGAAAAGGCTGCAAATTGCGTTCCCACAAAAACTATCAGTAAAGAGATAAAGGCTAAGCTTTTCTTCATTGTGATCGATTATATTTTTTTATTTGATTTGAAGCCTGCAAATTTATATGCTTTCTCGATTGGTACTCTTGAAAATGCGTCTGAAGGACAATCTCGTGCAATTGCACAATGATTGCAATTCACACAAAGATCGTGGCTAACCTGAAGCTGCAAAGAACCGTTTCCAAACGCACCACAACCTTTCACACATTTCCCGCAACCTATACACAGCTCATCGATAATATCATATTTAAAAAACGGATCCTCCACATAAGAACGTTTGATTGCTCCTGTAGGACAAAGCTGGTTTTCAGCTCCCGTAGACAAATTTTTCACATTTGGTCGAAAATATCCTCCACATAAATCGCAATAACCACACATATCGTAAACATGAATGCATTTTACTGCCGATGGAGTCACAACACAACTCGTAGCACAACGACCGCACTGCGTACATTTTGCAGGATCCAACTGCCAAAAAAAATCTCCTTTTTGGCTTTTTACTGCCAAAACTCCTGCTACACCCACAATACCAGCTCCCGCCGCAAAACGAAAACAAGTATTGATAAAGTCTCTTCGATTCTTCTTATTTTCCTTCATTATTCAATCAAATTATTTTGAAAGCTTCGTTCTGAACTTTACGCCTTCCGGAAGTCGGCAAGCTGTAAGTTTATCGCACCCCTTACATAGAAAATCAAAATCACAAGAAGCTTTTTCTTCTCCGTAATTTCGAAGAATCAGAGTTCCGCTCATCACGGCTAAACCTCCTAAAATTATTCCCCGGAATCCATTTCTTAAAAATTCTCTTCTGTTGATCATCGTTTATTTTGCTTCAAATATTCGTATCATTTTTTTTACAGGATCTAAAACCAGAATTCGATCCTTAGAATCAACGGCCAAGTCAATACCTACAGTTCCTTCTTCAAATAATTCAGGAGCTGCAACTACTGATTTAAAATCACCGGAAGGCAAATGAATTTTCACTCTTTCCAGCCCTTTCTCTGCCGTTACAAATGAACCATCCGAAAGCATTGCTGTATTAGATGGATTGCAACAACCACTAAAACCTTCCAAACTCATAGACGTTCGTTCCCATGAGGAAATTTGGTCACCCTTTGAATTGTAGGCCTCAAATGCATGTCTACCCGGATTTACAACCCAAAGTTCACCCTGCCGGCCAATCATCAAATCAAAATACGGACTTGGAATCACAAAACCTTTGATTCCTGCCTCGGGGTTTTTACCACCTATTTCGTTTATTTTCTCTCCGTCAATATTATAATGGTGCACAATCTTCTGTCCTGCATCAGCTACGTAAATATTGTCTTCATCAATGGCTATTGAAGTAATAAATGTCTTTTCACCTGCAACTATGAAACTGTTTCGCAAACTGCCATCCGGTTTTCGGATATCGACACGATTGCCCAAACCAACTAAAATATTTCCATTTTCAGCTACCGTTATACAACGGGCATTTCCTTTCACTTTTAATGAATTGATTTGTTTTCCTTCCGAATCTAAAACCAATATATTTTCATCAGTACTCACATAAATCTGATCTTTACTATCAACAGCAATTCCATGAAGTTCATTAGCCTGAATCTTAATTTGCTTTACCTCTTTATGGCTAATTTTTGATGAATCGACCTTGCGCAATTCTTTCAAATCATATTCATAAACATTTTGTTGTGGCTTATTTTGACTTATAAAAAGATCTTTTGCCATAAAAGCGACAACAACAAGTAGCAAAATCACCGAAAGCCATAGAATCAATTTATTTTTCATATCCCTATCCTTTTAATTTGCTCTAACATCAATACACAAAAGATGCTTGGAATCCCGCATCAACAATCTTCCATCGGCAACGACCAAAGGTCCCCATGCATCGTGACCGTCCAGAACTTTGATTTTATCCAACAGTTCAAACTTTTCAGTACTTGCCTTGGCGATAGTCAAAGTACCATCATCTTTCAGAATAAAGAACTTCCCATCAGCTATCATGTATGGTCCCAAACCAAAACGATCATTCGTTCCACTTGTCCATAATATTTTAGTACAATCATTTGGATCACAACAAACAAAACGATTTCTCATTCCTCCAGCATCCTTGGGTAGGATAGCGAACATTCTATCCTTATACACAACAGGAGTTTGCTGCTCGGAGGCAACACCATCTTTCGGCTTAAACTGCTGAAGCGCAACAACTTCGTAATTATCTCCTTTCTTTTTCACCTGAAATAGAATAGAACCGGCACCGTAACCAGCGGTCATGAATATTTTGCCATTTTTCAGTACAACAGGCGATGGAGCAACCACTGAGGGAGAAAACTCTTTTGTTTTCCAAAGGATTTGACCTGCATCATCGCCTTCGGCAGAAACACCAACAATTCCGCCAATCGCTGCGTAAACCCACATTCTTTTTCCATCTAAAGTCATTGGCATAACCGATGAATGAGACATTTGCCAATGATCAGGATTTGGAGTTTCCCAAATCACTTTCCCAGTGGCACAATCAACAGCAATAAGAAGCGATTTTCCGCCGGGAGCAAGAATAACCACATTATCATCAAGAATAGGACACTGCCCAGTATACCAAAACGGAATCTCAGACATGTATTCTTTTACCAAATCGAGTCCCCAAAGGAATTCTCCTGTATTAGGATCGGTGCACATTACATGACATCGAGGTCCCATTGTCACCAAATATTTATCGTTGATCGCAGGAACGGTTCTCGACATTCCATGATTTCGCTTGATGTGAACTCGGTACCATCTGCGCCAAAGCTCCTCTCCCGTTTCCAAAGAGAAACAACGCAAGGCATCGGCTTTTTTCACTTCGTCGTAATCGAGTACATACACTTTTCCATTGTAAACAACAGGAGCCGCATGCCCTTCACCCAATTCTACCTGCCAGTCAATTTTAGGACCAGCTCCCCAGTTACTAATTAGCTTCGTATTATCAGTCGAAATATTATCAGACTTACCTCCTCTAAATTGAGTCCATTTTCCAGTTAAACTGGAATTATTTTCAGTGTAAAAATCAAATCCTTCTCCTATCAAAATTCTTTCTGTAGATTCACTCTGTGCAGGGCGGTTATCCATTCCCGGGATACTCGCGTGAATATCCTTTACGGGATTATAAGCCAACCAATACACAAACAAGGTGCATGCAATAACAACAGATAAGAGAATTACTCCTTTTTCGCTTCTTTTCGACAGCATATTTAGCAACTTAAGCTCTGTTCAAAATTATAATTTTCACAAGAAGATTTTAAAACCATCAGACTTGATACCTATTTTAAGATTCTTTTATTGAATATGCCATTAATGCATTTCCATGACGAACATACAGAACACCGTCGTTTATAACCATATGTGCCCAATAAGGTCCCTTACCGTATGGTACTTTAAACTTACTTGTAAGTTTAAACTCTTTAGGATCCGCTTTCACTAATGCAACATTTCCATCCTTCTCATCATAGCAGTAAAGCATGCCTTCGTCCGAAATAATAGATCCTTTATTTTCCCATTCGGTCTCGTACATTTCCTTCCCTGTTTCCCATTCCAGACAAACCCAACGTCCCATTCTATTGTGTTCCCAATTGGCTCCATAGATGTAACCATCTATGTGAACTGCTCCCCCGTGATGAACATCGAGTAAGGAATCAACATAGGCCACTTTTACTGACATTGCATCCTCGTTTAAATCAAGCATTACTGAGTGATGATCGTAACCATTGGTTATAAATATCTTTCCATCCTGATACAAAGGGGTATTGGTATTAATATTGGCTTTCCATTGTCCTCCTGCATAACTACCATAATCAAACTGCCAATCGATATTTCCATTTTCGGGATTAACACCAATTGCATTTTCTTCAGTAACTGTAACAATCTGTTTTTTCCCGTTTCGATCAATCAATAAAGGAGAAACATAGGCGGATTTATCATCTATACTTTTCGATTCCCAAACGGTTTCTCCAGTCATTTTATTCAACGCAATCATTGTTGTTTTCTTTCCGCAAGGAGTATAAAAGACCAAATCCTTATATAAAAGCAAAGATTCAGAAATTCCCCATTCCCCGCACTCACCTTCAAACATTTCATTGGCCTTTACCTGCCAAATCATCTCACCGGAAAGAGCATTTACACAGGCCAAATCTCCTCTTCCGCTCGACAGATAAATTCTTTCATCCTCAATAGTAGGAGTACAACGGGAATCAGTAAAAGATTCATCCCATCCCCGACCATAAGGAACTTGCCATTTTAATTTTCCTTCCATATCAATGGCCATCAAATAATCCATTGAATCCTTTAATCCGGTAAGATAAACAGTATTGTGAGCAATTGCGGCAGAAGAATGTCCAGTAGGAATGCTATCCAAATGCCAAAGCATTTTGGGCCCTTCTGCCGGCCATTCCTGTAGCAGACCTTTTTCCGCATACACTCCAGTGCGATTAGGGCCACGCCACTCACTTTTTTGTATTTCTGTTTTACACTGAGTCAAAGCACTTAATAATGCAATACTGACAAGTATTAGTCGATTCATAAGTTTGATAGGTTTTGTATTGTTCTTAGTTTGCTTTAATTGAATATACCATCAAGGAACTTCCATGACGAACATATAGTCTTTTATTATTAATCACTAAATGCGCCCAGTGCTGTTTTTCACCAAAAGGAACCCGAAAAGAACTCACTTTTTCAAAACTTCCATTACTTACATCAATTAATGCAACATCACCAGTATCTGCATAACAATACAATTTTCCATCAGCAAAAATTACATTTCCTCTACCAAGCATTTTCGAAGAATATAATATATCTCCAGTTTTCCAATCCAAACAAAACCATTCACGATTGTTTTGTCCAGAACCATAAATTTTACCATCAAAAAGAATAACTCCCCCCATTTGGTTGTCTAAAGAAGCATTCTTCCAAACTTTGGTTACGCTACTTCCATCATCAGCCAAATTGAGCATTACACCACCCTGACCATAACCACTGAAGCAATATAAGTACCCATCTTTAAATAATGGAGTATTTGGATGAATTGAGTATTGGTTTAAATGTTCGTAAGACCAAAGCAATTCTCCCGTTGCTGCATCAACACCTATAATTGAATTACCTGTATGCGTAACCAGTAAATTACGAGTAGGGAGTTTTATTAATGCAGGAGAACAATAAGCTGATTTCTCACCATTGCTCTTTGCTTTCCATATCAATTCTCCTGTTTTCACATGTAAAGCGATCATGCTTACATTCGGGCCACCCGGAGTACAAAACAGTTTATCTCCATCAGCCACTAAATTTTCTGTAACGCCCCATTTTATATTTTCTCCGCCAAAATCTGCCAATATATCCTTTGACCAAAGAACATTGCCATTTACAGCATTCATCGCAACAACTTTACCAAACCCACTCATCATGTAAACCAAACCGTTATAAATCATCGGACTTGATCGAACCCCGTTGAAAGAATCCATCCATTCTTTTCCGTAAACAGTTTTCCAAATGGTTTTACCAGAATAATCCAATGCAATTACGAAACCATTTTCGCCTTCGGTACCTGAAGTGTAAACCATTTTCTCAGTAACCGCAGCAGAAGCGTGTCCCTCTCCTAATCCATCAAAATGCCAAAGCAATTCGGGGCCATCAACCGGCCATTCTTTTAACAATCCTGATTCAGCATAAATCCCATCACGATTTTCACCTCGCCATTGAGCATTTTCCTGAGCAAAAATCATTGTTCCTGCTAATAAGATCACAAATAATAAAGAATATTTTTTCATTCTATTAAGGTCTTTATTCAATTAAAAAATTCCAACTCATTAAAGATACAGGCTATTCATCGGTAATAGAAACGAACCCGCAACTGAATACGATATATATTTCAGGTCTAAATAAACACAATCACAATTCTAAACATATTCCATACCAAATAACTGAAACATCTCATTATCAAAAAAAAATCACTTTACACTTAATTTAGAATCCATTAAAAAGTGAACGCTTACGTAGCAACACTGTTCGGATAAGGACGATAAGATTTAAAGACCTTATTCTGCTTTACAAAAAACATACTGTAAAGTATTTGAATCCTAAGCCAAAATACGATTGAAAATAAGCAATAATATCTCTCATACGTCATCAATTTATAAGTCGTTAACAACTTTTTAACGCCTCTTTAAAATCAAAATAAATAAGCAACTACATAAATCTTTATTTTTTTATATGATTTCTATTATCTTTAAGCCATACACCAATACAATTAACTTTATGAAAAGATCGATATTACTGATGATTTTAGGACTTGCAATTTTTTCATTTGCATGCCAATCAAAAAAAACTGAAAATAAGGAAGCACCTCTCCCACTTGGAGTTAGCCAAATTATGGTAAAAGAAACTTTTAATGCTGGTGGTTATACTTACATAAATGGGAACAATGACCTATGGTTAGCCGTTGGACAACGACCAATAGAAGTTGGAAAAACCTATTATTATAAAGGTGCATTAGAGATGAAAAACTTCCACAGCAAGGAACTAGATCGCGATTTCCCAGTTATTTATTTTCTAAATACCATTTCGGACTCGCCAATAGCAAACGAAATGCCAATGCAAGCCTCTAAAATGCAGAAGCAAGCGGCAAAAAAACTGGAAGTATCAATAGAAAAGACAGAAGGAGGAACGAGTATTTCTGATATTTTTTCTAAAAAGGATGATTTCTCTGGAAAAGAAGTAAGAATAAAAGGAAAAGTTGCCAAATTCAATCAAAACATTATGGGTAAGAATTGGATTCACATTCAAGATGGTTCCGATTTTGAAGGTAATTTTGATCTTACTGTTACTTGTAATGAAGTAGTTTCAATAGGTCAAATTGTAGAAGTAACAGGTACAATTACATTGGACAAAGATTTTGGCGCAGGCTATTCTTATGATGTTATTGTGGAAGACGCTAAAGTACAGATTGTGGAAAAATAACCTATAATTAAATAATATATTCAAGTATTGTTTCACATTATTTTTTTACATAAATTTGATTAAAGATTTTCTTTTAACTACATACAACTAATTTACAATGAATAAAAAAGCGACTTCGGTCGCTTTTTTATTACTCCCAAATATCAAAACTGATATCAATTTTCGTTAGTTTATTACAAAACAGCTATGAGCTCAGCAAAAAACAATTCATCCAATACTATATCCAAATCATTAATATTCATATTTTACAGCACTTAAAATATTCTTTCACAATATGTCTTTTTTAGTTTTCCTTTATTTATTACTTTTAAAAAACATATTAAAAACTACCCTAATGAAAAAATGGTTTTTCATTCCTAGTCTACTTACAATTTCATTATCGATTATCCTTTTTTATCGATGTAACCCCGATAATTATATTTTATATCAATCGTCCGATTTTAATATATTTCCTGACCGGATTGAACAAGGAGAATATACAGCAATCGCTAAGAGCAATTCACATATTATCTCCAATTATCCAGGTTTAGCTGAAAAGGAATGGAAACTTGAGAGCGATTTAAGCAAATACCCTGAATACGAATCGAATCAGATTTTACTAAATGCCATTTACAATCTTTCGCTTGAGGAGCTGGAAAAAAACATTGCTCCTGACACCACTTTTAATACTGGTGCAAAATGGCAAGGTGTTTGGACTCGTGATATCAGCTACAGCATAATTTTAGCTCTGGCAATAACAAATCCTGAAATCTCGAAAAAAAGCTTACTAAAGAAAGTTAAACACGGAAAAATTGTACAAGACACTGGTACAGGCGGCTCATGGCCAGTTAGTTCCGACCGAATGATTTGGTCGATAGCTGCTTGGGAATTGTATAAAACAACAGGAGACATTGAATGGCTTAAAAAGGTTTATTTTATCATTAAAAACTCTACTGAAGATGATCTTAATGTTGTTTGGGATTATCAGAAATATCTATTTAGAGGAGAATCTTCTTTTTTAGATTGGCGAGAACAATCATATCCTAAATGGATGGAACCAGTTGATATTTTTAACTCCTATAGTCTATCCACGCAAGCTGTTCACTACCAAAGTCTGCAAGTGTTGATGAAAATGGGAAAGATACTTGGGAAAGATGTGCAAAAATACGATGATATTTCTCAAGCCTTAAAGAAGAGTATTAATGAATTACTTTGGTTACCTGAAAAGAAATATTTTGGACAATATTTGTACGGGAGAAAGAATCAAAAGCTTTCGGATAAATCGGAAACTTTAGGGGAAGCACTCACTGTAATTTGGGATATCGCAAACGAACAAAGGCAAGAAGAACTGATTGCAAATACACCTGTAACCAAGTTTGGAACTCCCTGTTTCTATCCTCAAATACCAAACGTTCCAGCTTATCACAATCAGGCCATCTGGCCTTTTGTGCAAGCTTATTGGAATTGGGCTTCAGCCAAAGCTGAAAATGCTGAGAGTGTTCAATGGGGAATTGCCAATATGTTCCGATCAAGTGCTCTCTTTTTAACGAATAAAGAAAATCTGCTTATTAAAAATGGTGATTTTAATGGAACAGAAATTAATTCTGATCGTCAGTTATGGAGCGTTGCAGGATCATTATCGACCTTCTATAGAATTCTAATCGGATTGAATTACACGGCAGAACAATTAGAATTCAAACCATTTATTCCTCGGGAATACAAAGGAAAACAAAGTATAAAAGGCCTTCGGTACAGAAATGCAGTATTAGACATAGAGATTTACGGTTTTGGAGATAAAATCAGCTCCTACTCCTTAGATGATAAATTTTACCAATACGCCATCGTACCAAAAGAAATGGAAGGAAAGCACGTGATTAAAATCAAAATGAACAATCAACTTCCTGATAAATCAAAAATAAACATGGTAGAGAACACTGTGTCGCCAGAAACCACTTCGCTTCGCTTAATCGAAAATAAATTATTTTGGGACAAAATAGAAACAGCAAATCACTATCAAATATACCAAAATGGAGAACTGCTATTAGAAACCGAAGACAACTATATGTCGGACGTAAACTATAAGGATCCAACCGAATTTCAGATTCAGATTAAAGATCGTTTTGGAAATAATTCTTTTTTAAGTGAACCTCTCTATGTTTACAATTTGAATAATGAAAGAATTGTTGAAGCTGAAAATTTTGATTTTGAGGCCAAAACCTCCTATGTGGAATTGAGCAAAAAGAAGAATCGGGAATTCTTTTTTAATATTCGTATTCCTAGTGATGGAAAGTATTATATCGATTTCCGATACGCTAACGGGAACGGTCCTATTAATACAGACAATAAATGTGCTGTACGCAGCTTATGGGTAAATAACAACTACTCCGGAAGTCTCGTTTTTCCTCAACGGGGACAAGATGATTGGGATAATTACGGCTACTCCAACTCCTTTTCCATTGAACTGAAAAAAAGCACTAATTTCTTTAAAATCAGCTTCGAAGAATTCAATAAAAACATGAATCAGGAGGCTAACATGCTTCGAATAGATAAAATTCGATTAATTAGAATTCAATAAATCGCTGATTAAGAAAGCCCTACTCATTTTGACTCATAATATCATTTTACTTTGGTTTGTCATTAACGATATTTTTAATATTCTGACAGAATTAAAAATATTCATCTATTTTCGTAATGCATAATAAAAAACATCTAAACTATATATAATGACTACATCCTACCTAAACCCTGAAGAATTCGACAAACAATTAGCTGACAAAAAACTAAACGCTGAAGATCTTGCTGAAATACTTAATCTGGAAATTAAACTCGCAAAAAATATTTTTGCAGGACACAAATCAATCCCTCAACTTGAATTACTTAAGCTACATGAAATGGTGGGGTTCAGTTACCTTAATCTTATTACGAGTAAAAAAACGCCTAACGAAAATAAACCAGTCAAAAAAGTAAGCCCTAAAAAACCCCGCTTAGAGAACAATCAGCCAAATCCAATTTTGAAGAATCCCTACCTCGACATTGATGAAAAAAACAGTTGTGAAAAATGCAACTTTTTTATCTATAACCCGGTCAATTTTTGTCCGAATTGTGGAGAATTGCTTCCTCAGCTGATCAGACAAGACAAGGCTATTCCTGATGAGGATAAATCTTTAAACGAATAAGAATTTAAGCTAAAAGAACTCAAAATACACAATCGCATGTTTTATGATATTGTAGACAAATTAAGCTATCCAGAGTCTGATGAATATGCATGGGAAGAAATTGATGGCAAGCCCCGTTACCGTTGGTACAAATACGCGCTAAACTCGGTATACATGATTTCCAGCATTGATGACATTTGCGATATTGATAACATCCGCTTTGATGATCTTGGCCATTATTACGACAGTGTGGCCTGGGTTGCAAAAAACGACCCAGAGGCTTTGGAGCACATCATGGGCAAATTGGTAAAGCCGGTTACCGATATCGTAAAACAAAAACTGCTAAGCCATCTGCTCGAACGGAAATATTATAAGTCCTGCGCAATTGTGGAAAAACATTTGGTCTCTTTTCCGGTTCCCCCCGAAAGAACTTTTACCCGCAAAAAAGAAAAATTCACAAAAAATGTAAACGAGAACATTGCAAAACAGATCTATCATTTATCGAATCTTCTTGTCACGTTAAAAACAACAGGCAAAGAGAAACTCTACGAGCCGGAAATGACAGATTCCCTAAGTAAGCTTCTGAATTTTGAATCTTTTTCGGACCACCTTATTCGTGAACATCTCGATTCGTTGGAGTGGTTGCTGCAAAATGCTCCCGATGAGACAAAAGGAATGTTTACAAGCAAAATATGCCCGGAAACAAAAGACAATCTGCTTACTTATCTGGCCCAAAAAGAACGTTATTCATTGTGTCAGTTTTTTAAAGAAACTCTGCAGGTGTTCGAAATGGAGTTCTACTTCGAAATTCCACCCTACCATAAAGAAGTAACGAATGAAGAGGAGGAGGATTATTTTGATGAGGATGAGGACTAATCATAAGGCCTTGCCGGATTGTTGCAGCTCAAGGGAAAAAAGATAAGCCCCATCAGCAATTTACTTTGTGTGAAAATTATTATTTTGTAGATGAATAGGCCGAAATGCAAGGAGTGTACGTTACCAATCCTTTGGATGGATAAATGTACTTTTTGAATAGAAATAAACGAATAAACATCTTTAATAATTGAAAACTTAAGTAAAATGAAAATAAAGACAGTTATATTTTTATTGCTATTAATTGTAGTTGGATGTAAAGAAAGTCAAGATGAATTATATTGGGAATCTAGAAGAGTTTCAGATTCAGGAGATGACTATACTGCGTTGACTTTAATAAATAGAGCATTGGATTTAGATTCGTCAAATGCCAGTTACCTAAGACAACGAGGATTTGTTAACTATAAACTCAACAATACAGAAGAAGCAGTGACAGACTATTTAATGTCTATAGAAATTGATTCGACTAATGCTTCTGCTTACAGTAATATTGGAATAATTCTAGAAGGTATTTGTGAATATAAATCTTCAACAAATTATTTGAAAAGATCTCTTGAGATAGACCCAAATGATGCTTATGTCTATTTCAAATTGGCTAGTAATGAATTTAAATCTGCCAACTATAAAGGATGTGAAGAATATGCTTTGAAATCTATTGAGCTAGATCCTGAATTAGCAAATCCATACGGAGAACTTGGCTTAGTTTATACACATAGAAAGGAATGGGACAAAGCGATTAACAACTTTCATAAAGCAATTAATAGAGATCCTACTTGGTCCCATTATTATAATAATAGAGGATATGCATATTCCTTTGTAGGAGAGCATCAATTAGCACTTAGTGATTATTTCTCCGCAATTTCTATAGATTCTCTTGATCCAAGTTTCTATCTGAACATTGCTGATATCTATAACAAAGAAAATGTTCTTGACAGTGCTCTTTGGTATTATAATAAATCAATACAGCTTATTAAGCCCGGTTTTGAAGGAAATTTTGGCATTGCATATTATAACCGTGGACACTTGCACCTTGCATTAGGCGATACAATATCTGCAAAAATAGATCTTCAAATGGTAGAGGATTTAGAGTTTGATCCTGATAATTTTCCTGAATTTGAATTTGGAAATGATTGTACAACTACTTACAACAACTAAGCGTTCATGTGGCAGGAACTGCCCAACATGAACGGTGGGTTGACGTAACCGGTGATAAAATTGCTACTTTATGGGAATGGTCTAATTTCCGAAACCACCCCTAAATCCCCTAAAGGGGACTTTTTGCATCGGCCCTATTTTAAGCTCCTTTAGAGGTTTGCGGTAAAGTAATTCAATATATTTCAAGACTTGAGGTGTATAGGTTCTCTCCCACCTCACCAACACCTAAAATTCTCCCTTTAATCGTCGTGAAAAGGAAGCTGGCCAAACCGATGAATGCCTTTCCTGCAATAACTTGTCCCACACAAGCATTGGCTTGCATTGCACATATATTCAACTGCATTTCATACATACTGGCTTGCGTTTCAACTTATTTTCATGACCTTAAAACTTTTTTAGCTCACGTTTCGAAATAAAATCCTGATGTTTTAACTTTTTTTCATGAGATTTCAACTTTTTTTGGTGAGGTTTCGATGTAAAAACAGCTCTTTTGGGTCTAAAAGGGAGTGTTTTTATCTTGAAATGGGTCGGAAAAGTATCGAAATGTGAGGTTTCGACGTTGAAACCTCAGTAAATTATTTTTTTTGGTCACGTTTTAACTTTTTTTAGTCAGCTTACAACTTATTTTCGTCACGTTTTAACTTTTTCATGTCACGTTTCAATTTTATTTTCCCTCCTTAAAATAGTAAAAGTTCCTGTTTCAAACCCGATGCAGATTAAATACCCCGCGCAAATACCCGCCTTCAAAGGCAATTCGCACAAACAAACATATAAATAGTTATAACCTCTTTATTTATATCAATTTTAAATTTCGAGCATTTAACATCAAGCACATATTATGATGGAATTTCTTATTAAATTGTAACGACATATTTTTTAAGAACTAAATTTTTATAGAATGGCGCAAATTAAAATTAAGAGAGGTGCTGATCAACTTGCCGATTTGTATTCTAAAATCAGAAGCAAAAACGCAACAGACGGTGAGCAAAGTTATTTGAATCCTGTAATGGATTTTGGTGCTATGGATGGAAAAGTAAACAAAATGCTCGATTTTCAGGGCAAAGCAGATGAAGCCGGTCGTTTGAAAGAAGAAATGAATGAGCAAAAAAAGAAAATGATGGATGACATCTATTCTGATATTAAACAAATTCGAGATTTGCTAAAAGCTCACCATCCTAACGACCTAAAAATGCTGGGAGCTTGGGGATTTATTGTTGACGAAGTAGCTAATAAAAAAGTTAACGAATTGGCATAAGCCTTATTCTTCCAATAAAAAAAGGGACAATTGATTGATTTCAATTGTCCCTTTTTTTGTTTTATACCGACTGGTTTTGATTTTAAAATGGTACTACACAGAGATTGACCATTTTCGTGTAATAGCCGTTAATTGAATGGAAAAGTAAAAGTCCGTCCGACTTGAGGACAATACAAAAAGTAATACGCACTAAGCCAAACTAAGGACACCACTCAATCATACAAAGAAAATCTATTGCAACAAGCATTCAAGACAGATGGAATAAGCAACGCAGGTGGGGTACCCATAGGTGAAAATGATGACAAAAAAGAAATTCTGTGGAGTGAGGTACGAACTTCACTATTATTTCTTTTCATCATTGATCCGTGATGGGTCGCCGAGTGCTTTCTCCTAGATTTTTGTTTACTTTTCATCAATGTACCGATCGAAGTGAGATCATGAATGCCCGTGAAAATTATGAATGAATAAAAAGTAAAAGTCCGTCCGACTTGAGGACAATACAAAAAGTAATACGCACTAAGCCAAACTATGTGCACCACTCGATCAAACCACTCAATCATACAAAGGAAATCAATCAAATTGCAGTCAGTAGATTCGTTGAGGGCAAAAAAACAAAGGGCTCAGCATATCCTGTTGAACCCTTTTCCTATTATTTCTTCTTCCAAACCGTCATTTGCGAAATACTGTGCTGATATTTCCGAGAGCTTTCCCTTATCACAAAAGGCACATCCTTCGGTTCTTCCAGTAAATCAAAATGCACTTTCAAAATCTCCTTTAAACCATCCAGTGTTGTGTAGGGTTCACCATCTTTTCGGTATCCTCCCACCCATTTTCCTGCTTCGGTAAATTCCTCTTGCCAAGTATATGGAGAAGTTAATACCAACATTCCATTTTCATTAATCCTGGTGTGAATTTCCTGTAAAAATTGAAGTGGATCGTACAATCTATCGATTAAATTACCTGCAAACACCAAATCATATCCGGTATAAATATCCTTTAAATTACAAGCATCTGCCTGAAAGAATTCAACTTTATTTCGAACGGAATCCAAATTATGACTTTCCAGTTTCACCTCCTGATAACTCGTCAACTTCCCTTCTTCCTGTCGGATATATTTTAGTTTTCCGGTTTCTTTTAATTGGGTTCCGATGCGAATAAAACGAGCCGAGAAATCTACTCCTGTCACCCGATCGAAATGTTTCGCCAGCTCAAAAGTGGTTCTGCCCGTTGCGCAACCTAAATCCAATGCATTTCCTTTGTTTAGGCTTTTCAAATGATCCTCTAACAGCGAAAGGCAAGCTTCTGAATAGTTTTGTACGCCAAAATATTCTTCTCCATATTGAAATTCACAATATTGCGATACCAAACTATCTGTTTCGTAGTAATCTGTTTCAATTTCCACCTTAACATCCGATTCAATATACCGAAAACCTGCATGTTGATAGAAATGACGACGAAAAGCATATCGAGAATCGCGAATGGCCAGGTTCCCTGTTGATATCCACGATCCACCTTTAATCAGATTGTGCTTGGCATCGAAAGTTGGCGTTGAAAAATCATCGTAAAACGGATGAATCTCGAATCCATCCAAGCCTGAAATCGGCATCTCGGTCCACTGCCACACATTACCGACTACATCGTAAAAACCGCCGGTTTCAAATTTATCTACCGAACAAGAGGAAGCATAATGCTCCAAATTAATATTCCCAGGTGCTGTTTCCCATTCCGGCTGATCGGCAATATTCAGTGAATCGCGTAAGCGATAATACTCCGCCTCGCTTGGCATGCGTAAGCTTTTGCCTGTCTTCGCAGATTTCCAATTACAAAAAGCTTTTGCTTCCAAATAATTCACTTCTGCAGGCCAATTCCAAGGCATTTCAATGACTTCGAGCATGGTGCGAAGCTTCCATTCCTCTCCCTCTTTCTCCCAAAACAAAGGATACTCACATTTCTTATATGTCACCCAGCCCCAGCCTTCTTCCGTCCACCATTTTTCTGTTTTGTATCCATCATCATCCACAAAAGCCATAAACTCCGCATTCGAGACCAAAAACTTTGATGCGTAAAATGATTTTATTTTTGAATGAAATTTTCCAAATTCATTATCCCAACCATACAAGGCATTATCCTTTCCTTTTCCGATACTTACTTTTCCTGATTTAACCTTCAAAAGCCCATTCTCTGGAGCTTTCCCCCACTCCCTACAAATTTTAAAGAGTGGATTTGACTTTACCAGATCAATCGGCAATTGTCGAATCAATACCGATGATGTTTCGATATGAATTCGCTGATGTTCTATTCCCATCATTATTACCCAAAACTGACTTTCCCAATGGATCGGAATGGTAAGCGGAAGCTCCGAGATCAAGTTCTCAATCATTTCTTTTGTTTCATTCCGATATACCTGAGTCTCTTGAATCGTTGGCCAATTGTAATGCTTATCATTCAAATCATCCCACGACATTTCGTCTACACCAACAGCGAACATCGATTCAAACTTTGGATCAATTCTTTCCGTAATTATTCCTGCAAGTATCAGTTTATTCACGAAAAATGTAGCTGTATGTCCAAAATAAAATGCCAATGGATGACGCAATGGATCAGCACGATGCAAAAATGCTTCCTGTCCGGTTAAGCAATCGTATAATCGTTCATCCAATTCCCAGGTAGCTTTAAAGTAATTGAGAATTTCTCTTCTTTTTTCTTCCGAATTGCCTTGGTTCAATATTGGTGTTTTAGTCACCAATAAATCTTGATGACTCTTTGTTTCTATCATATATCTCATAAAATTTCAGCTTTGAATTTTCCGTTTTCATTGCAAAAATGAAGTTAATAATTATTCTTATCCATTCAAAAAACCATTGTATTGTAAGACAAACAATCAAAAGATTAGTTTTGTCTTGATAATTTTCAGTATTTTAAGAAGACACTAATTTTCGATTTATGAACTATCTTATTTTTTTACTAATTGGACTTGCAGCTGGATGGATTGCCGGCATTCTATTAAAAGGCCGCGGCTATGGCATCTTAATCAATATGATTTTAGGCGTAATCGGCTCTTTTATTGGTGGCACAATTTTCAGCTTTTTAGGAATTCATATCAACGGATTCTTTGGTTTGCTGGTATCGGCTACTGTTGGTGCCATAGGAATTATTTGGATTGTAGGATTAGTTTCTAAAAAATAAGGCTCGCTTTACAGCATTCACCCCTAAATCCCCCTTTGGGATTTGGGGTACATTTATAAATTCAAAACACTATTTTTCAAAGAAATAATCCGATTCCACCTTGCAAATCCGAACAGAATATTTTAGATACCAATTCTCTTTGCCTCTTTCCTTAGCAATTTGATGAGCTGGATGTGCTTGCCATTTATTAATTGCATCCAGACTTTCCCAATACGAAACTGTTATTCCAACTTCATTTCTGGCCGATTCTGCGCCCAGAAAGCCAGGTTGTCTATGGGCTATTTCCATCATGGAATCTGCCATTTCAGAATACCCATTATCAGCCGATGTTTTTAGCGATGAAAATATAACAGCATAGTAAGGTGTTCTTATTGTTTTAGCAATCATTTTTCTACAAAATTAGTTTTTACAATTTCTTTATCTTCTCCACTAAGCATTTGCGAAGGGACACTATCTTTAATAACCTGACTAATAACATTTAGAAGATTTCGTCTCACTTCTGTTTTTAATGAAACCATTGTCACTTCTCTCACCTTCTTCTTCCCTTTTATCTCCTTAATCATTTCTTCCTGTTCCGAAGGAATCATTAAAGTAGAAAGTTCTGGTAGAAAGGTAATTCCTCCTTTATATTCTACAATTCTTCGAAGAGCGTCAATATTATTACTCTCATACACAAAATTCTCATTCTGATTCGATTGAATATTGCAAATATTAGTTACCTGATCCATAAAACAGTTTCCCTCTTTCAGCAACCAAACATCTGAATAATCCAATGTACTAATGTCGATTTCATTTAGAGAATACAAGTCATGTTTATCTGAGACATACAAATAAAATCGTTCGTAAAATAAAGGAGCCAAAACCAGATTACTTTTCAATACAATTGGTGTTGAGATAATTCCACCATGGAAAGTTCCATTCTTAATTCCCCGCAAAATATCTTCAGTTATTGCCTCCTGAACCTTTAGCTTAATTTTAGGATATTTTTTATTCAACTCATCGATGAACAATGGCACAAGGAATGGCGATAAGCTTGGTATAATACCCAAACAAACCTCACCCTGAACCTCTTCGGACAATTGAATTGCAAAATCCTCCAGTTGCATCGACTCCGTTACCAATAACTGAGCTTTTTCCAGAAAGGCAATTCCATGTAAGGTAGGTTCAACATTCTTGGTCGAACGATCGAAAAGAATAATTCCCAACTCCTCCTCTAAAGCTTGTATTTGCAAACTAATAGCTGGTTGCGAAACTCCCATCGACTTGGCTACACCGATATAACTTCCGATTCGGCCTAAAGCCAAAGCATATTTTAATTGTTTTAAGGTCATCCAATAACTTTTTCTTATC
>JAQBBZ010000026.1:0-5086 GCA_032125735.1 Labilibaculum sp. | reverse complement strand
GAATTGAAATCAATAAAACAGAAGAGAAGTATGAATTAGCAACGACTCAAACTCACGATTCTATGGAAGGAAGAGCAATTGTTCGTGAAGCTTCCTTGGGCGAATATTTAAAAGATCCAGCTGCCGGAAATGAGTCGCATCAGGAATATGAGAATGCAGGTATCTATAAGAAACCAAATTTCCCAAATCATCATTGGGGCCTTGTAGTTGATTTGAATTCCTGTGTTGGCTGCGGTGCCTGTTCTATTGCCTGTCAGGCAGAAAATAATGTGCCCGTAGTTGGTAAAAAAGAGGTGATTCGGGCACATGAAATGTCTTGGATCCGAATTGACAGATATTTTTCAGGCAGTGATTTTAATCCGGATGTTTCCTATCAGCCGGTCATGTGTCAGCATTGCGATAATGCACCTTGCGAGAATGTTTGTCCGGTAGCGGCAACCACTCACAGCAGCGAAGGATTAAATCAAATGGCTTATAACCGTTGCATTGGAACTCGTTATTGCGGAAATAACTGTCCATATAAAGTGCGTCGTTTCAATTGGTTCGATTTCACGAAAGCGGATTCGATTCCAAACAATCTGCACGATGTGGCTGACATGACAATCGATTTAAAACGAATGGTTTTGAATCCGGATGTTACGGTTCGGGCGAAAGGAGTGATTGAGAAATGCTCCATGTGTGTTCAGCGAATTCAGGAAGGAAAATTGAAAGCAAAAATTGATGGAAGAAGGCTTCGGGACGGAGAAATTAAAACTGCTTGTCAACAAGCTTGTCCTGCAGGAGCAATCATATTCGGAGATTTAAATGATAAGGACAGCCAGGTGGTAAAAGAAACGTCGAGTCAACGAAATTATCATTTGTTGGAAGAGATTCATACGCTGCCATCGGTAAGTTATCTAACAAAGATTAGAAATAAAAAAACGAACAATTCATAAAACCACGCTTATGTATGTGTCGCCAATTCGTGAACCATTAATCACGGGGAAAAAAACGTATAAACAGATTACCGACGAAATTACTGCTCCAATTGAGGGAAAAGCTGGGAAAGCCTGGTATGTTGGTATAACAATTACGATAGCCGCATTGTTTTTTGGCTTAGCCATGATGGGATGGACCATTTGGCAGGGAATTGGAACCTGGGGACTGAATAAAACCATTGGATGGGGTTGGGGAATTACCAATTTTGTATGGTGGGTAGGAATCGGTCATGCAGGTACATTTATTTCGGCCATATTATTACTGTTTCGTCAGAAGTGGAGAACCAGTATCAATCGATCTGCCGAGGCAATGACCCTTTTCGCCGTAATGTGCGCCGGTTTGTTTCCATTAATTCATATGGGACGTCCACTACTTGCTTTCTTTGTGTTTCCTTATCCAAATACGCGTGGTCTTTGGGTAAATTTTAACTCACCACTTTTGTGGGATGTGTTTGCGATCAGTACCTATTTTAGTGTTTCCCTATTGTTTTGGTATGTTGGTTTAATACCTGATATCGGAACCATTCGCGACAAAGTGAAATCGAAATTTAAAAAGGCGATTTACGGATTTTTGAGTTTCGGTTGGACAGGATCTGCCAGACATTGGAGCAGACATGAAACCATGAGTTTGGTATTGGCAGGATTGGCCGCACCATTGGTACTCTCGGTTCACAGTATTGTAAGTTCCGATTTTGCAACTTCGGTAATTCCGGGATGGCACACAACCATTTTTCCGCCCTATTTTGTTTCCGGAGCTATCTTTTCAGGTTTTGCTATGGTACTTACGCTGTTGATAATTACCAGAAAAGTATTGAATCTGGAAAGCTACATTACAGTTGGTCATGTTGAATCAATGAATAAAATTATTATCGCAACCGGCTCTATTGTGGGGATTGCCTACATCACCGAATTGTTTATTGCCTGGTACTCGGGCGTTGAATATGAGCAATATGCATTCCTGAATCGTGCAACCGGACCTTATTGGTGGGCTTACGCAATCATGATGACTTGTAATGTGATTTCTCCACAACTGCTTTGGTTCAAAAAACTGAGACGAAATCTTGCATTTACCTTTGTTCTTTCCATTTTCATCAACATTGGTATGTGGTTCGAACGATTCGTAATCATTGTCACTTCTCTGCATCGCGATTACCTGCCTTCAAGCTGGTCGATGTACAGTCCAACTGTTGTTGAAGTGGGAATATTTATCGGAACCTTAGGCCTATTTTTCACTTGTTTCCTTTTATTTATTCGGGTATTCCCGGTAATCGCAATTGCTGAGATAAAGACGGTAATGAAAAGCTCGGGGGAGAAATTTACAAATAAGGATAAAAACGAATAATCATGAGAAGATATATTTCAGCCTATTTTGAAGATGAAGAGAATCTTCTTCGTGCTACCAAGGAATTGAGAGCTCAGGATGTGTCCATTCAGGATGTATTGACTCCTTTTCCAGTTCATGGATTGGATCAGGCATTGGGATTCAAACGATCAAATTTGCCAACCGCAGCATTTATTTGTGGGGGTATTGGTTTGGCCGTAGCTTTTGGCTTTCAAACCTGGGCATTTACGGTCGACTATCCTTTGTTTATTGGAGGAAAGCCACATTTTGCGATTCCTTCCTTTATCCCGATCACTTTTGAACTGACGGTTTTGTTTGCTGCATTTGGAATGGCAATCGCATTCTTTATTCGCTCGAAACTCGGCCCCGGAGCCAACAATGTGATTCATGACGAACGAAGTACTAACGATCGTTTTGTGATTATAGTCGATTTGGATGAGGCTGGAAGTCAGGATACAATTGTGAAAGCTATTTTGGAGAAGGAAGACGCTATGAACATTCAAATTAAGGAGATTGAATCGTAAACCACATAAACCAAATGGTGATGGACAAGAATTATACATTTTCCCGAAAAGCCCAAATTACACTACTCGCAGTAGGGGGATTCGGAATTCTATTGCTTTTGCTTGGGTACTTCATTGAAGCTCCCAACAGTCAGAGGTTTTGGACAAATATTTTAATTAACAACCTGTTTTTTCTATTCATAGCTCTGTTTGGAGGAGTGTTTCAGGCATTGCACAAAATAGCCTATTCGGGTTGGCATATCGCCTTGCAACGAATTCCCGAAGCTTTAGCTTCATTTTTGCCGGTTTCAGCAATCTTGATGTTCCTTTTGTATTTTGGGATGCACGATATCTATCATTGGTCGCATGAGGGATTACACGATCCAATTTTGGAAGGGAAAGCTGCCTATTTAAATATTCCGTTCTTTTTTATCCGGATGGCGGTTTATTTTGGGGTTTGGATCTGGTTGACGCGATTGTTACGAAAAAATTCATTGCTGCAAGATTTGTCTACGGATATTAAGTATTATAAAAAGGGAAAGTTATTGGCCGCTTTATTCATGGTTTTCTTTGCCATTTCAAGTTCTACCATGAGCTGGGATTGGTTAATGTCCATTGATGCACATTGGTACAGTTCTCTTTATGGATGGTTTATTTTTATTGGACTTTTTGAGATTGGTATTGCCACTATTATCCTTTTTATTAGCTTTTTGAAAGGCAAGGGGCACTTGGAATTTATCAACAAAGAACACATTCACGATATGGGAAAATACCTGTTTGCATTCAGTATTTTTTGGATGTATTTGTGGTTTTCTCAGTATCTGTTGATTTGGTACAGTCACATTCCTGAAGAAACGGCCTATTTCGCGCCCAGACTAAACGATCATACCATACTGTTTTTCACGATTCTGGTTCTTAATTTTGTGATTCCATTTCTGGGATTAATGACCCGTAATTCAAAACGAAATTTGAAATGGTTATCGCTTATGGCAGTGGTTGTTTTGGTTGGTCAATGGTTGAATATCTATTTATTGGTAATTCCGGGAACAATTGGGAAAACTGCTCAAATTGGTTTGACTGAAATTGGATTTGTGTGCTTATACCTTGGTGGTTTCTTGTTTGTCGTCTTTGCCTCTTTGGCAAAAGCGCCGCTATTGAGTAAAAATGATCCTTTGCTCCAAGAAAGTTTTCATTACGAGACTTAATTCATGACCAAAAAAAGAAATTGTTATGCAAAAATTCGTATTCTATTGTAGTGCTTTATTGGTAGTTGTGGTTTTGTTTGGGTCTTGTGATAAAGATAAAAACCATCCAGGCTATTCATATTTTCCGGATATGGTGCAATCGCGTGCTTTTGAACCATATTCCGAGAATCCAAATTTCGAAGACGGGTTAAGTTTGCGTTTGCCGGCCGAGGGTACTATTCCCAGAGAAATGATTCCTTATCATTTTGAAAAAACACCGGAAGAAAGGCTTTGGGCGGGTGAAAATATTTTTAATCCCAACCAAATGACTGCTGATGATGTGCAGAGAGGGAAGAAACTTTTCGGGATTTATTGCATCCATTGTCATGGTGAAAAGGGAGATGGACAAGGATATCTGTTTACAAGTGGCAAATATCCATTTCAGCCCAGAAGTTTGATTACTGATGTGATGAAAACAACTCCCCGCGGTGAGATTTTCCATGTAATAAGCGTTGGTTTTGGGGTTATGGGTGCCCATGCTGCTCAAATTAAACAAGCCGACAGATGGAAAATTATTGAGTACATAAAGGTTGATTTGCAAGGACAAAAGTAGGACGTGCCCTTAAGAATTATTGTGAAATTATTTTGTAAATAAACCCGCTTTGTTTATGCTGAGCTTTCGAAGTATTTGTTGGTAGGAGAGTTTTTCCGCTAGGCTAATAACCTAGCGGCAGTTTGTTATTTTTCATTAATCTCTCCAAATTTTTCAAAGAATTTCTGTCTCCCATCTTTTGAGTATACATATTGTTCTGAAAATGTATTAGTCCAATTATCTCTGATTTCATTCATTTTGTATCCTAAAAAACTCTCAAGATCTTGTCTTTTTATATTTATTGAGTAAGTCTTGTTTTTAAATGGAATTTTGATGTAAACCTCTTTTATTTCATCCATTTTTCTTATTAATCTTGCTCCTCCGTCATTTAGCGCTTTTAAAATTGCGTCACCTGACTCCCAGTAGGCCTCTAATTGCACTTTTGTGACGGATGATTGAGGTTGTAGTTTTTTATACTCTTCAAACCC
>JAQBBZ010000025.1:0-5752 GCA_032125735.1 Labilibaculum sp. | reverse complement strand
AGAGAAGGTCCTCTGCCAGAGCCAGAAGATCCATTAAGCAATAATATGATTCTTCGGAAATTAAAAATTGCATTTGACTTGAAATCAGATGACATCTTAGAGCTGTTCGCCTCAATAAATACAAAATTAAGCAAACATGAGTTGAGTGCTTTTTTCCGTAATCCGGATCATAAAACTTATCGACCTTTTTTAGATCAGTACCTAAGACATTTTCTTAAGGGATTGCAAAAGAAATATAAGAATAAGTAAGCCAGACATGCCATAAGCAAGAAGTCATAATTTGAAAAATCATACAAATACGACATCTTATCCCGTTAGTGGGCGATTTTAGGTGAAATCGTGTAGCAGCGGGATTTTCAATTTTTAGCTATGCTTAAAACCAATATATTTAAGACTTAATTGAGCAGTTTAATTCGTTTTAAGACAGACTGCCGTTGTGTGGAATACTGAGTCTAATTTAAATTATCATTTTGCGATTAAGAAATTATGGATACATTAAAGGATATATTTATTAATGAAATTGGTCTTAATGAGGAGCATCTAATTCAATTTGGTAAAATATTGAAAAAAATTCATCTACGAAAAAAAGAGTTTTTAATTGAGGCTGGCGACATTTGTTCGTTTATGGGATTTGTTCAGGAAGGAGTACTTCGTACCTATGTTCATAAGGAAGGAGAGGAATATAATATAGACTTCCATTTGCCAAATTCTTTTGTAAGTGGTTACAAAAGTTTTTTGACACAAATGCCCACAAAGGCATATATACAGGCATTATCCGATACTACAATTTATTTCATTTCTTATACCGATTATCATAACTTATTGAAGGCTTCAACTGAATGGTATCGATTAGGCAAATATATAGCGGATACATTATTTAATATAAAATGTGAACGGGAGTCAGCATTATTAATGGATTCAGCAATTGAGCGATATCAGTTGTTATTAATAGCATACCCACAAATAGAACAATTAGTTGCCCAATATCATCTTGCTTCTTATTTAGGAATCAAACCAGAATCATTAAGCAGGATTAAACCCTTAACATACATCAATAAATAATATCAAACCAGTCTTTATCTTTGTACCAAAGTTATTAAATATGATTAATAAAATAATGGAGGACATCAAATGAACATCCAATCACTTAAACTGGTTTACTTTTCACCAACCGGAACAACAAAAGCGTTTATTCAGGGAATTGCACGCGGACTAAATTACGGAAATACTGAAATAATAGATATTACCAAAGCTGAAGCAAGAACACATCCATTAAAAACAACAGAAAATGATTTACTCGTTATTGGTTTGCCAGTTTATATGGGTAGAGTACCTGCACTTTTAATGGAATGGTTGCATTTGGTTAAAGCTTGCAATACTCCTACCGTATGTATCGTAGTATATGGTAATCGAGCCTACGGTGATGCTTTACTTGAACTTAAAAATATTCTGATTGAAAGAGGTTGCAAACCGATTGCCTGTGCAGCATTTATAGGCGAACACTCTTTTTCAAGTTCCGAAACGCCAATAGCCGAAGGTCGACCTGATGCAAGAGATTTGATTCAAGCAGAATTATTGGCGCATAAAATAAATGAAAAACTACAATCAATTTCATCAGTTGACCTCATTTCTGAGATAAGTATACCTGGTAACTATCCATATGATGGAATTACAAAGGTATGGGATGTCGATTTTATAAGAGTAAACAATGACTGTTCGCAATGCGGAATTTGTGCAGAAATCTGTCCTATGGGTGCTGTGAATTTCGAGAATAGTAGTTTGATTGATATCGAAAAATGTATTACTTGTTGTGCTTGTATCAGAACTTGTCCACAAAACGCCCGAACGATGAAACCCAGTCCAGTAAAAGAATGGGCGACACGACTAAATAAGCTTTATAAAGAGCGAAAGGAGCCAGAATACTTTTTTTAATATCATCGAAAACAAAATATAAGTACTGCACACAATAAGTAGAGCTATAAGGGGACTGCAAGACCCAGCGATGAGTGCATAGCCTGTCCCGATTTTACGAGATACGCTTCTGTGAGAGGCTTAGGGTGAATTGAAAATCGACGAAGTCAAACTCCCTTTGCCTACTTGACGCAAGATCGTTTATGAATTTGAACTTGCTTATTCGGTATAGTGCTGCTTAGTTAATTTTATCCGATTTATTGAATTTTGCTGCCAGTTTACTCAATAAAATTACGGCAACAAGTCCACCGCAAAATGAAACCAGAGCATTAAGCACAAACAAGTAACAATTCATACTACCGGTTTGCATGATGGCTTGGGGTGAAAATCCTAATCGACCAATCGATTTAATGAAAAAAACACTGCCGAAAACTCCGGCAATGGTATTTCCAATTAATCCAAAGGAATATTTTTTGAAGAATAGGCCAGTGCTGTTGCCTCCAATTATTCCAATAAGAATGCTTAGTAAAGAAATGAGTGTATCTGTCATAAATTGGCTCGTAATATTAATGTCCGTAATCCATCTTATCAATTTTTCCGCCCATCAATTTTTTCTGAACAATAAAGTAAACCAAAAGGAGTGCAAAGCCAACAATTCCCCATCCAAAGGCAACCGACAAACCATATTCGGTGGTGGCGGTGTTGTAAATGGTTAAGGACTCGTTTACACTATTGGTTGAAGGCAAAATCACGGGAAACATAGATGCCAATGAAGAAGTTATTCCGCCAACAATAATCAGCGACGAGCAAGCAAAGGCATAAACAGCTTTCTTGAATTTTTTAACTAAAAAAGTGCCAAACAATCCGCTCAAATAGATCATCGGAAAAATGAACAGAAGTGGATTATTCGTAAAGTTTGAAAATGGCTCAGGCTTTATGATGTGCCAAATGGATACTGAGAAAATAGTAAGTAATAAAAGAGCAATATTAAGCTTGAAAACTACCGACTTCAGTTTTTCATTAATTGATGACTCGGTTTTTAATATGATCCAGTTGGCACCATGAATGGATAAGGTGACAACGGCAATTATTCCTATCACAATTGTGAACCAATCGATAACTCCGGGGTGAGTGCCTGCAGGACTAAAACTGCTGTTCCACAGGGGTAGGAAAAAGTAGTGTGCTTCGTAAGCCGAAACCCCATTTTCGACACCGCCCAAGTTTACACCTCTAATTACATTGCCCAGTGCAATACCAAAAAACAGTGTTAGCAGTAAGCTCGAAACGCCAAATGATTTATCCCAAATATCCTTCCACATCTGAAAGTGAAACTGACTTCGTAACTCTAAACCTATTGCTCTGAAAATAATAAACCACAGAACAATGATTAAAGGAAGATAAAAACCACTAAAAACAGAGGCGTAAAAGGTAGGGAAAGCCATAAACAGCAATCCTCCGGCCGCCACCAACCAAACTTCATTCGAGTCCCAGAAAAGTCCCGCGGCTTTTGCAATTACCTCTTTGTCTTTTTCCTTTTTAGCAAAAAACAAATGAATAATTCCTGTTCCAAAATCGTAACCGTCCAATATGAAGAATACAGCTAAAACAATAGCTATCATTGTGTACCAAAATAATTCCATAATTAATGTGTTTGAGTTTCGGGTCCTTTATGAATCGTTTTTCCAACCAAGACCATGAACAGTAAGCCAAGCAGCATATATAAACCAACAAATCCCAATAGGGTAAATAAAGTATTTCCTGATGAAACGGTTGGTGAGATTCCATCAGCGGTTTTTAACAAACCATATACCAAATACGGTTGTCGTCCCAACTCGGCAACATACCATCCGGTTATATTTGCGATATACGGAAAAGGGAAGGCAAACATAATGGCCCAAAGCAGTGTATTCATTGTATAGAGTTTTTTTCTCCATAAAAATAAAAGTGCCAGGCCCATTAATCCAATAAAAATAGTGCCCAATCCTACCATAATATGATAGGAATAGTAAAGAGCAGGAATATTATCGGGTAATTCTTCTTTTTTAAATTGATCCATTCCCGGAATTTGCTTGTTCCAATCCTGATAAGTTAAAAAACTTAAGATGTTGGGAACGGCAATTTTGTTGTCTATCTTTTTTTCAACCATATTGGGTTGACCAATAAGTACGATTTCGGCACCCGCTTCCTGGGTTTCAAAAATCCCCTCCATGGCGGCAAAGGAAGCAGGTTGGTATTTGGCTACATTTTTAGCATTCCAATCGCCCGTTGGGACAGCCACCAGCATGCTCGAAACAAAACCGAAAATAATACCTGTCTTTAAAAATAACTTTCCGTATTCTACATTCTTATTGCTCAATACATAAAAAGCACCAATAGCGGCAACAACAAACGATGAGGTGACAACAGATGCAAATTGATTGTGCAGGAAGGCTGGTATCAACCAAGGATTACTGAATAAGGCTGAGAAATTAGTTAATACGTATTTGCCATTCGCTAAAATTTCGTAACCAACAGGATTTTGCATCCATGCATTAGTTGCTAAAATAAAGTAGCCGCTGGCCCAGGAACCTAAAAAGACTAAAAACCCTGTTAGAAGGTGCAGTTTTTGCCCCATTAGCTTTTCACCAAAAATGAACAGAGCCAGGAAAGATGATTCCAGAAAAAATGAAAACAGACCTTCCATGGCCAGGGTTTGCCCAATAATTCCTCCGGTTAGTTCCGAGAATTTTGCCCAATTAGTACCAAACTGAAATTCCATTGGAATTCCTGTTACTACACCCATGGTGAAATTAATGGCAAAAATCTTCATGAAGAATTTTGCCGCATTGTTAAACTTTTCAAGTTTAGTTCTTAAATATTTCCATTTAAAATAGACAATCATTAAAGATAGTCCCATGGTTAATTGTGGAAATATATAGTGAAATGTGATAGTAAATGCGAACTGCAACCTATCATAAAATATCATGTCATCCATATTCTTATTTTTAAACGTTAAAAATAAGGGTTTTTATTCGTTTTATAGCCAATGAAAAATGATATTTTTTTGTTTTGTGAATTATCTCTCGTGGATATGTATTTCTTATATTCTAGTAAGCGAGGTGGTTGTGGTTACGTGCAAAATGTAATTGTTTGAGGAGAGGCTTGTTAGATTGTAGATAAATCTATTTTTACAATGCATAATAATTAAAAGGAAATATCGGGTATGGATTCTTAGAGATAGTATTTAAATAAATTTTGAATTCGTTTGAACTGAAAAGAGCTTCAGGCGCTGGTCCCGAAGCTCTTTCTTTGGTTCGTTTTTCAATATTTCTAATTACGCGTAAAACTTCTTGAAGTATTCTCCTAAAATTTCCAGAATTTCAGGGAAGTTCTCTCTTCCAAAGCCAAGTCTGATGTATTTGCCTTCGTACTCGAACATTTCAGCAGGAACAGTCATGATACCGGTTTCTTTTACCAAGTGCTCGCTAAATTCTAATGCTGAACATTCTATATTTAATTTTACAAATGAGGTTGTGCCAGCACGTGGAGGAACAAAGCTTTCTATTACCTTCTGATTTTTAGCAAATTCTGTAAACAAGGCAATGTTTCGTTTTACCTTTTTTAGGTTAGGCAGTATGAAGCGATCCATATTATTCAATGCCATAATTGTTAGTATTTCACTGGGAGCACTAGTACATATGCTTAAATAGTCTTTATAAGAGACTACACGTTCAAGAAATTCTTTATCCTGGCTAACCAACCAACCTGTTCGCAAACCCGCTAAGCCAAAAGTTTTAGATGCACCCCAAAGGCTTATGCCTTTCTCATACAGATCACATAAAGCTGGCAATTCCGGTAGGTC
>JAQBBZ010000024.1:0-5641 GCA_032125735.1 Labilibaculum sp. | reverse complement strand
GATTATAGAGAAAAGATTTATTCACACCGCCGATATTTCAATTTGTTATTGTTCCAAAGAGGATTATTTCCTGCAGCACTCGCAACTCCATTGTATATTATTGAGCCTTTATGGCTGATTGTAGGAGCATCTTGGCTGGTTATATCAGCCGTGTACTGCTGGATGATGGTCCGCAAAAGCTATTTTCAATTTAATAAATCGCAATTGATCGTTGGCAAAGGGGCGATAAATACAGAGTGGCAACAGTCCGAAGCCTTTAAAACACAATCGGTTGATTTTAGACAATCGTTTTTTCAAAAACGAAGAGGTTTAGCTTCATTACGAGTAAACAATGCATCAGGACAAATAGACATCCCTTATATCCCGGAAGATATGGCAAATAAACTTATGAACTATCTTCTTTATCATGTTGAGACATCCAACAAGAAATGGATGTAAAAATCAGTTTGACTAAAAAGTCAATGCTTAAGCAATCAGTAACAGATAAACCGCTGACCAGCTGGGGATAATGAAAAAGCCACCGCAAGGTGGCTTTTTTGCCAATATCAGGATACTGCTTAGAACTTATCCTCTTTTCTTTGTTTTTTAACATTTTTGACCATCCTGCCAAAGCTTTTATCTTTGTTTTTCTTTTCCTGCACAGTCGATTCGAAATGTGTTTTTTCCCGATGCATTTTTTGAAAGTTAGCGTACGAGTCGGGATCAATTTCACCATTTTCAACAGCCTCTATAATGGCACAGCCTTTTTCGTGCTGGTGGGTGCAGTCTTTAAATCTGCAATTTTCAGCATATTCCATAATGCCATCGAATGTTATTTCTAAACCACTGGCAGCGTCTGCGATTCCAACTTCCCGCATCCCCGGATTGTCGATTAAAATTCCCCCATTTTCAAGCACGATCAATTCTCTATGGCTGGTAATGTGCTTCCCTCTGTCGATACTTTCGCTGATCGCTCCTGTGCTCATCAGTTCCTTACCGCTTAGCTTGTTTAGCAGTGTCGATTTCCCTACACCCGAGGAACCAAGCAAACAATAGGTTTTGCCCTTATTTATGAATGTGGCTAATTGATCCAATCCAACATCCGATTCATTACTAATGGCAATTACAGGCACATCTTTAATGCGTTCTGCAATCTGATTAAGAAGTGTTTTTAAGTCTGAATCAGCAATTAAATCAATTTTACTAAGTAGAATGATAGGCTCCACATTAGAGGCATAACAGATTGTCAAATACCTTTCTAATCTGTTTATATTAAAATCCCGGTTCACAGACTGTACAATTATTCCGTAATCGATATTTGCCGCAATTATCTGTATCTGTCCTGATTTGCCAACTGCTTGTCGTTCAATTACTGAACTGCGAGGGTAGATGGCATGAATCAGAGCTTTGCCTTCATCGTATTCGGAAAAAGCTACCCAATCGCCAACCGCCGGAAAGTCATATCTGCTCTCGGCCGTAAAGCGTAAATTTCCTATTAATTCAGAATCAAACTCCTTTGTTGGAGTCTTTACAACATACCTTTCCTTGTGTTCCGATACAACCCGACCCATCTCAAATGATTCCAATCCTTGTTCATTTCGATATTGTTCTAATTCGTTGTTATATCCTAAATCCTGATATATCATTTTCTTGTTTTTATCAGTGGTTAAAAGTTAATAGAATTTCAATTTAACCATCTTTCCCAATTGCACCAAAAAATCTTAAAAAAAGATATTTGTAACTATTTTAGTTGTTGGTGAGGTGGGAGAGAACTAACACCTCAAGCCCGGCCCTTCCCCTCGAGGATAAGGGTGTCTTCTTTCAAAATGAGTAGATACAGAAGCTGTGTTCTCTTCATTCTTTAGGAGAGGGAAAGGTGAGGATTTTAATAAGAGGGAGGCAGCTTAAGGTAGAAGAAACTGCTTCTAATCAATTCAAGAGTAGTTCTATTTTTTGAATTTAAGCCATTGAGAAACAATCAGATTTTTTATGTGTAATCGATTAATTATTAGTGTGCTGGTTATTGACAGTGGCTATTTTATTTTGTATTTTAAATAGAATTAATAATTAAATTGATAGTCATGAAAATGTTGGTTAATGTATTGTGTCCGGTTGAGCCGTTCAATTCAATGGTTAGAAACGGAACAGCAGGCGAAATTATTGGTCGTATAGTTAAGGACATAAAACCGGAAAGTATTTACTTTACGGAGCATGAAGGTAATCGTGGAGCGGTTATGGTAGTAAATGTTGCCAATGCGTCGGATGTCCCATCCATAGCTGAACCATGGTATTTAAATTTCGAAGCTATTTGTGAATTTCGTATTGCCATGTCACCTGATGATTTGATGAAGGCAAATCTCACTAAAATTGCTGAAAAATGGGATGGAGTACAGCAGGTATAAAAGAAACTATAAATTAAGAGAATCACTTCAACTGTATTGAGGTGATTTTTTTGACCTACTGCCAATGAAGAAATAGAAATAAGAAACTTTCCAGCGGAAGGCGACTTTGTTTTCAATAAGAATCCCGTCAGGGATAAGAACCACTGACGGGTTTGTGCAACTGGTTTACTACTTAATTGCCTGGCCTAATATTCTGATTTACCTTAAAGAAATTGTTTGGATCGTATTGCTTCTTAATTTGAGCTAAACGATTGTAATTGTGTTTGTAACTCGCCTGAACGCGTTCCTGTCCTTCGTCCATTAAAAAGTTGGAATAGGCTCCGCCCGATGAATAAGGGTGCAATGCTTCCCAATAATCTTTACACCACATGGTAATTTTATCTGCTTTTACAGGATCAGGATCAACCCCGACGATTACCCCCGCATATTTGGCATCTCTGTAAGCCCAAGGCGTTTCTTCTTTACCAACCCTGCTGGCAGCACCACTAATTGGGTACAAATGCATTTGAGAAAGTGGAGTTGGAATTTTCGATCCAAATTTTAAATGTTGCGCGCTAACTTCAGCTCCCAGTTCATTAAAAAAATCTGCTCTCCAATACCATTGCATGCCAGGTGGCATCATAGCATCAAAAAGAGTTTGTATGGAAGGATAGGGCATTTCGCCAACATGCTCGAATAAGGGTTTTTTGGCTAATATCGGCTTGAAGGCTTCATTCGCTTTATTCATATCACCTGCATAGCACCATATGATTCCACAGAATTGTTTGCCGTGCAAATGCTCAGGGAATGGTGGCCCGGGAATGATCATCGTTGTAATAAAGCCATTCAGTTCGTCGGGGGCTTGATTAATAAATTCATGATACCATTTCATTATTTCTTCTATTTTTTCGATTGGCCATAGGGTAGGACCACCAAAAACATTTTTCACCGGATGTGCCTGAAATTTAAAAGAGGTAACAATGCCGAAGTTGCCTCCACCTCCCCGTATAGCCCAAAATAAATCGGTATTTTGTTTCGCATTTACCGTTACAAAAGTGCCATCGGCCAAAACCATATCGGCTTCCAAGAGGTTATCAATGGTCAATCCGTACTTTCGTGATAAGTGACCCACACCACCTCCCAGCGTTAATCCACCAACTCCTGTTGAAGAAATTATTCCGGCCGGAACAGCCAGTCCAAATGGGTGTAATGCATGATCTACTTCACCCCAAAGATTTCCTCCGCCTACGCGGACAGTATTGTTTGAAGTATCAACTCTAATAAATTTGAGTCCGGATAAGTCGATCACCATGCCCTTGTCGCACAAGGCCAATCCTCCGCCATTATGACCGCCAGCTCTTACTGCTGCCAATAAATTATTTTCCCGGCCAAAATTGACTGAGGCTATTACATCAGCAACATCAACACACATCACAAACATTCCCGGATACTTCTCGATCATACCGTTATATACTTTACGTGTTTCGTGATAATTTGCATCGCTTGGCAAAATAATTTTCCCTCTTAACTGATTCCTGAAGGAATCAATGATGGTCAAACCAATATCTTTTATCGTCTTCATAATTATACATTTAGTATTGATGATGTATCATTATTGATAATATAAAGTTCGGATATTCAGGTATGGATAAATATCAGAATTGATTCAAAATAGGATACAATTGATTCATCAGTAATTGAACTTGCATGACTTACTATAGGGCGGAAAGTTTGGCAAATGAGGTCGGGAGCAGTTGATATCTTTTTTTAAATACTTTGGTGTAATAAGCCGGACTGTTAAAACCAAAATCGTAAGCTATTTCAGCTATTGTCAGGTTATTTTGTTTCAGGCATTTTAATGATTGATGCAGTCGGAATTCCTGAATGAGTTGATTCGGAGCCAATCCTGTTAATGATTTTATTCTTCTGTAAGTCTGTGATTTACTTAAGCCTAAGGATTCGTTTAAATTGTCACACTGAAACTCCGGACGGCTTAAATTCTTATTGATGATGTCGAACAATTTGAATAAGAAATTGAAATCTTCATTTTTAACAACCTGACAGTCGTTTTGCTTTATTCGTGGGGAATTAGATGATTTCTCAGAAAGTGCTTTCGTTTCCGTATCGATAAACATCTTTTTATTTAGTCCCAAAGCACACAAATATTGAACTTTCTTTTTAGTTTCCTCAAACAAATGATCACCCATTTCATCAACAGGTCTTCCACTTACCAATGCCAGCAAAAATTCAAAATGATCTGGAATGGATTTTAGTAATTTAGAAATAGCCAGTGCACAAATAACCGCATTGGAAGCAAAGATGAAAGAAACCATAAGATCATGATCCGGTTGTATGATCGGGATACCATTGTGCTGTTCAATCAATCGATGAATTTCATTCAAATAGTGTGCATATTTGCCAGTGAAATCAACAAAACTGATTAAAAGAATGGTTCGGTAACCAGTATCCAACCCACCAGTTACTGTATGTGCCAAATCGTTTACACTGTTTCCGACGCCTAAGTACAGATTGAATTCATCATCAAATACTTCAATAATATTGCAGGCTGTATTTCCATGTGATTCTTTGTGAACTTCGTTACAAGCTTCTTTGTTGGGGCCTTCCATAAGGCAGAACAAGGTTTTAGCCTCTTCGTTTACCCAGTATTTTATTTGTATGACACCAAATTTTTCTTGTATCGCAAGGTCTTCCATGTGAGCTTTAACAACATCTTCTACTGTAAAAGTATCCGAGTCTACTGTATGAATGTCCATGTATAAAGGCATATCTGGAAATTTATTTATGGTGAGAAAACGCGGTTTCCTCGTGGCTAATCTTAAATTTAAGAAATCCAGTTGACTTCAAAAATTAAATTTATTGTTTTTAGATACAGAAGAGTTGCCAACAGTACTGAATTAGGCAACTCAATAAAGTTGAACAGAGAGTTTTGGTAATGGCGGGTTTATACAAAAAAAGCAGCATGATCACCCAAAAGGCAATTATGCTGCTTGTAATTGAACTGCTAATTCAAAAAAAAAGATTTGACCGGATTGAAAACCTGACGAACCACCATCAACATCATCCTACTGACGCAATACGGTCAAAATCTAACCCACTATTCAAATTCTTACTAGTTACGATTCCAACCACCACCTAAGGAAAGGTATAATTTTACGATGGCGTTTAATTGTTGGAATTTTGTATCAATGGTATTGATCTCCGAAGAGAGCGCATTGCTGCGGGCAGTCAATACCTCAATATAAGTTGTGTTTTGGTAGCCA
>JAQBBZ010000023.1:0-6021 GCA_032125735.1 Labilibaculum sp. | reverse complement strand
ATATGGAAAGTAAATTGCCGGTTCTGTATCCTTTTTATAAATTACAAGAACCGACAATTGTATCATGTTTTATTTTTTTGTGAAGCGAACGGCAACCCAATTTAAATCAACTTTATGGCTGATGTATTCCATATTGTTTTTTGCTGCTTCCTCTTTAATGTACTTTAAATCTTCAGTATAAAAACCACTCATGATTAACTCGCCATTTTGCGGAAGACATGTAATGTAATGATGCATATCATTAATCAGAATATTTCTGTTGATGTTGGCCAAAACAACATCGTATTGTTTTCCTTTTAATAAAGCGGCATCACCAAGATAAACGGACACATTTTCAGCTTTATTATTTTTAATGTTTTCCAGTGAGTTCGTGTAGGGCCATTCGTCAATGTCGATAGCATCTACTTTTGCCGCATTTCGTTTTGATGCTAAAATCGCAAGTAAGCTAGTTCCGCACCCCATATCCAAGACTGTTTTTCCTTCCAAATTTAATTCTAGAATAGTTTGAACCATTAATGAAGTTGTAGAGTGATGTCCCGTTCCAAATGACATTTTTGGATCGATTACAATATCATAGGGAACGTTTGGAGTATCGGTATGAAAAGAGGCTCTTATCACAACCTGATCTGAAATAATTACCGGACTAAAATTGGATTCCCAAAGTGCATTCCAATCTTGAGATTCAATTGTTTTGTGCGAATAGCTCAATTTAAAAGGAGCATTTGGTAGATGATTAATAGGAAGTTGATTTACCTGATCCATATCGAACAGGGGAGCTTGTATGTATGCTTCAACAGCATCTTCGCTTTGTGTAAAACTCTCGTAATCCAATTCTCCCAGTTCTGCAATTATTATTTCCGCGATTTCCTCTGTGAAAGGTTTAATCTGGCATTTCAGTTCGATATAATCCATTGTATTGGTCTTAATATTTTGAGGGTACAAGTTAATTTAATCCTGATCAAAAAACAAAAGCCGACACTAACGTATCGGCTTTAATTATATGTATTTACGCTATTAAAAAGCGGTAATGATTCCTATGAAATCTTCTGCATTAAGAGAAGCTCCACCAATTAAACCTCCGTCTACATCAGGGTTTTCAAATAATTCTTTAGCATTTGACGGCTTGCAACTTCCACCATAAAGGATAGATGTATTATCTGCAACTTCTTGGCCATATTGAGCAGCAACAGTCTTACGAATAAAGGCATGCATTTCTTGTGCTTGGGCAGAAGAAGCTGTTACGCCTGTTCCAATAGCCCAAACTGGTTCGTATGCCAAAACAACTTTTCCAAATTCTTCGGCTGATAATTGGAATAATCCTTCTGCAATCTGAGTTTTAACAACATCAAAATGCTTTTCTGATTGACGCTCTTCTAAAACTTCACCAAAACAGAAGATTGGAGTTAGACCGTTTTCTAGGCAAAGTGCTACTTTTTTAACCAATTTAGCACTTGTCTCACCATAGTATTCTCTGCGTTCCGAGTGACCCAGGATAACATATTTACTTCCAGTTGACTTAATCATTGAAACTGAAGTCTCGCCTGTATACGCACCGCTTACTTCATCAGCACAGTTTTGCGCAGCAACACCAATTTTATCACCAACAAGTTTGTTTATTTCAGTTAAGTGAATAAAAGGAGTTCCAATAACAACATCTACACCATTAAGCTCAGCCTTTTCAACTAAATCATTGATTTGTCCCGCCAACACAATACCTTCTTCCAGTGTATTGTTCATTTTCCAATTTCCTGCAACAATTTTCTTTCTCATAATCGTAATCTGTTTTTTGCTCCTGCAAATTGTATTCTTCCCAAACGGAAAAGAACAAGAAGCAATAGCAAAGTTGATGAAATACTAATAATAAATAGATTAATATTTAGTGTTTGATGTTTCGTAATCGAGTAGGCTGCAAGATCGCCTTGAAGCAGATCTGCTTCAGGAAAATCTTTAAAATGCCATTTATCAAGTATTGTTCCCTTTTTAAGGAGAACCAATCCCGGATTTGAACGGATAATAGTTTTCAATTGAATTTCATCCGTATTGTAAAATTCGAAAGGGAGTTCATGACTTGCTTTAAACTCATTAATTTCATCGGAACCTGATGAGGTTAATCCTATAAATTGAATGTCATTATTTAGCGCATAAAGAGACAACTCATTTATTTTGCTAATCGATTCATCATCAATTTTGGATATGTCTTTTGAAATCAATAAAAATGAATATCCGTCATTGTTGAGAACCATATTGGTTATATCTCCCTCAACATCATTCGAAATCGAAAAATCATGAATTGGGGGTGTATAACCTTCTTTTATTTTTATCTGCTCAGAATTAACAAACTTCCATGTTGTGTCCTGCCAAGGGTAATTGGTTTCGTCAAACTCTTTTACCACGCCGTCTTTTTCGTATTTTAAAAGACTTCGGTATTCACTGGCAGGTGATCCGTCGGGAATTTTCATTCCATCACTAATATTAGCCCCAATATGATAGGGTCTAAAATCAATTAATGGCAAATGATTATAGGAGAAGGTTGAGATCGAAACTGAAACAAACAGAGCGAAACCAATTAGTAAGTTCTGCTCCCAAATAGGGTGTTGATTTTCTTCTTTATTTCTTCTGAAGAAGATAACTAATGTACAAGCAAGAAGAACAATGTTTTTCCCAAAGGTTTCCCAATTACTAAGAATCAAAGCATCACCAAAACATCCACAGTCGGTTACCGGATTGGTAATTGCCAGAATAAATGTAAGAGGTGTGAAAAAAAGCATGAACAGGAGTGCAAGCCAGGCAGTAATATTTTTTCTGCTGTTGAAAATCAACGCCATTCCTACTGTAAATTCGAGAGTCGATAAAAGAATTGCCAGAGGAAAGGCAATTTCCTTTAAGGCATCCGTGCCAAATGCCAGAAAATAATCTGTGAATTTGAAGGTTGAACCCATAGGATCTAATGCTTTAACAAATCCAGAGAAGATGAAAATCAGACCAACAAAAATACGACTTACGAATTGTACTATTCTCATAATATGGTAAATCTTATTAGGCGTTTTCGAATTCAATTTTGATAAGTCCAAATACTGCGTAATTAATCATATCGAAATAGTTGGCATCAATACCTTCCGAGATTAATGTTTTTCCTTGCAGATCTTCAATTTGTTTGGTTCGGTTAATTTTCATCAAGATTTAATCGGTATAAGAACTAACCCTCATGCTTCGCCAAGCTTCATTGTAGTCATGATTTTTGGCTTCCATTAATTCCTTAGCCTCAGTAAAATATTTTAAGTACAGCTCAAGAGCTTTTTCGTTCGGAAGTTCATCGTCAGAAGTTCCAAGTTCCAATTGTATAATACCCATAATGGAATAGTTTACAATTCCGATAAATTCATCTCGGATATTATCCTCGATCTTACTGATGCCTTTGGTTTCTAAACTTCTAATTCGTTGTGCTTTGATGTATATTTGATCGGTTATGGAGCTTGGGCGAAGAATTCTCCAGGCAGTTCCATAATCGTGCATTTTTTTTGTAAAGATATCTGTACAGATTTTAATAATCGTATTGTACTGTTGGTCTGTTTTGTTCATAATTTGTTTTAGAAATATTCCTCGTAAAAGTAAGAAAATAGCTTAAGCAAAGGTATTTTATTTTACTTTTGCTTCGGAATTTGTTCAAAAAAAAAGGTGATGCAAAATTATAAAACAAATTGTTTTAACAGCGATAATCTTTCTATTAAGTGTGGGGATCGGTTAATAAATTTTGAAAAGCCTTTCGTTATGGGGATTCTGAATCTCACTCCTGACTCATTTTATGATGGAGGTTCTTATCTTAACAAAACAGCCATTTTGAAACGAGCTGAGCAAATTCTGTGTGAAGGAGCTGAAATTATTGATCTTGGAGCCTTTTCTACTCGCCCAGGAGCAGCAGAAGTATCAACCAAAGATGAGATTCTTAGAATGATGCCTGCCGTTGATTTCATTCGTAAAGAATTTCCAAATGCAATTTTGTCTATTGATACATTTAGAGCAGAAGTAGCTAAAAGCGTTGTTGCCGAATTTGGAGCTTGCATCATTAATGATATTTCCGGAGGAACTATGGATGAAGATATGTTCCAGACTATTGGAAAGCTTAAAGTTCCCTACATCATGATGCACATTAAGGGAACGCCACAAACAATGCAACAAAATCCGACTTACAATCATCTAATGAATGATATGCTTACTTTTTTTCGATCGCAAATTAAAAGCTTGAATGAATTTGGAGCCAAAGACATTATTATTGATCCCGGATTTGGATTTGGGAAAACATTGGATCATAATTATGAAATCATAGCTAATTTACAGGAATTTAATCAGCTGGACTTGCCGATATTAATTGGTTTGTCTCGTAAATCGATGATTTATAAATTTTTAGGTGGGAATCCGTCTACGAGTTTGAATGGCACAACTGCACTGAATATGATGTCATTGGATCATGGCGCAAATATTTTGAGAGTACACGATGTGAAAGAAGCTGTTGAATGTGTAAAGCTGTATTCGAAGATCAAATCCTCAATGCAGTAATATGTCCAATAAAATTGTAATTTTGTTAACATTCTGAATTTAATAGAAAAAAATGACCACAGCATTTATTACACTTGGACTTTTTGATATTCTTGATATTTTACTGGTTGCGTTTTTACTTTATCAGGTTTACATGTTAATTAAGGGAACTGTTGCCATCAATATTTTTGTTGGGTTGTCTCTTTTTTATCTTATGTGGTTGCTGGTTAGGGCACTCAACATGGAATTGCTAAGCGGTATTCTTGGTCAGTTTATGGGGGTTGGTGTAATTGCATTAATTGTTGTATTTCAACCGGAAATTAGGAGATTTTTTCTTTTACTTGGAACTAAATACAACTTAAGCCAAAAATTTACTTTGAATAATTGGTTCGCTATTGATGAACAAGGAATTCCGGAAATTGAGATCAAGTCAGTTGTTAGCGCATGTGAGCACATGTCAAAAACCAAAACGGGAGCTTTAATTGTAATCGGAAAAAATACAGATTTACAAGCTTATGCAGAAACGGGTCAAATTTTAAGGGCAAGGGTATCTAAAAACCTTCTGGAAACAATATTCTTCAAAAATTCACCACTTCATGATGGAGCGGTGATTTGGGTTAATGGTAGATTGCTTGCCGGACGCTGTATCTTACCAGTTACAGATGATACAAATATTCCTGGTAGTCTGGGCTTAAGACACAGAGCGGCTATTGGAATGAGTCAGGCTACAGATGCACATGTAATTACTGTTTCTGAGGAAACCGGAAATATATCATACGTTATGGGAGGAAATATTAAGGTGCGGATTAGTCCAAGCGAGTTACGAACATTTTTAGAAGGAGATTTTTCGAGTTTTATCAATTAAGCTTAGAGAAATGAAAATAGGAATTACCGGAGGAACAGGCTTAGTCGGATCTCATCTGATTGAGAAATTAATAGAAGAGTTACATGCTGAAATTTTATTGATTCCTCGAAAGCTTTTATATGGGAATGTTCAGGATCTTTCCCTTTTTATAGAAGCTTGTGAGATTATTATTCATTTGTCAGGTTCCCCTGTTGTCTGCAGATGGAATTCGAAAAACAAGCAAATACTCCACGACAGTAGAATTCTTACAACTCAGAATTTGAGTTCTGCAATTGGCTTGATGGAAACAAAACCCAAGCTTTTTATTTCAACTTCGGCTGTGGGAATATACGACACAGACCATACACACAATGAGTCTAGTATGAATTTTTCGAATGAATTCTTAGGAGATCTTTGTAAGGATTGGGAAAAAGCGGCTTACAAGACAGAAAAATTTGGTGTTCGAACTATCATTTTCAGGTTGGGTGTTGTTTTGAGTGAAAAAGGTGGAGCATTGGCAAGAGTTCTTCCAGTATTTCGATATGGTTTAGGTGGCAAATTGGGAAATGGAATGCAAACACTCCCATTTATTCACATTAAGGATCTTATTGCTGCTTATTTGTTTGTGATTTTAAATAAAGAAG
>JAQBBZ010000022.1:0-6829 GCA_032125735.1 Labilibaculum sp. | reverse complement strand
TAAAACTCTTTTACTTCCATTCTGTTTCGTATTTCGTAAAACTACGAAACGAAGATAGTGGGAAATTTTAAAAGAGCAAAATTTTGATGAAGAAATTAACATTTATCTATTGCGGTTCTTACCACAGGGCTACACCCTGTGCTATTGTGTTTCGCTCCTTTGGAGCTTGTTCTCATTATTAATTGAATAGTATGTATTGTCTAGCCTCCATGAGCTTCGGATTTTCAAATAGGGATTCTAAACGTATTGTAATTTAATGGTTAGCCTCAACGGGGCGTTAATATGGTAGCATAGGGCAACGCCCTATGAAAAATGATTAGTATATAGTAAATCCCCAAAGGGGCGAAATATTTTATTTGTCAGGAATTTCAACATTGTAACCCGACAGGTTTACTCGCATCTTTTATTATTAACCTTTCGGGTTTTATTCTTTATATCTGTACATTAAAAAAATAAAAATCCAATTTAAGAATAATACTTAACATTCATCCCAAATTATTTGCGCACTACATGGTTCGACTACTAAAGAAAAAAACACCCCAAACTTCCGCCTGAGATGTTCATAATTGTACTTAGTTGTATTTCGTAATTATTAAAAATGATTCCCATTGGTTGAATTCGTATTACAGTTGGATTTTTTGGTATTCCTGATGTGAATTTTAAATGCCTATCGGATTTTTTTATATCCCAGATGCTTAAAGTTATTCTCCTGATGGTTAAAATTGACTCCTGATTCGTATAAATGTACTTCTGATATTTAAATTATATTCCTGATGCAAATTAGGTCAGCAGATTTAGGCTTTTTATCTAGTTCTTCATTTCGGTTAACTTGCTATTCTTTTTGTTTTTACTTCTTATATACTCACTCGAATATCTCTTTTGTTTTTCTTTGTCGTCCCAGAAAGCATATTTCCCGTAGGCACGAATTTCGTCAACCAATTGTTTCAGATAGGTGTAGGCTCTGTCGCGAAGCTGTTTTTCCGGTCTGTTTTTGCTGTTTTTCACCCCATCAACCCGGTTCATCAGTTCGTGCAGCTCTTGCGACAGTTGTTTCGAGCGGTCAATTTTAGTCGTATCAAATAGAATCGCTGCCAAAGGTTCTGGATATTGTTTGGCAAATGCCGGATAGTCGCTCATGTCCTGAATCAAATTCATATGGCCACTGCCATTCAGAATGTTTTGCAGTTTTTTAAGAATATCCGGATGGTTTCGGTAGGCAAACTGGAAATCGTACTTTAATTCGCGTTGCAGTTGTCTGGCTTCATTAATTTTTGCTTCCCATTCTTTGGTGCTGGTTAAAGCCGATTGATAAACTGCAGTCCATATCGATTGCTGTTCTTGTAAAAATTTAGCTCTCGGCGTAAGCTCATTAATTGAATCTTCGCTTAATCCTTTTGCCAAAAGCTCTTCTTTGTCTTCCATTGCATTTTGGTGAAGTATTCCGGCCTCGCCAATGGTAATATCTACCGGAATGGTAAGTGAAACAATCTCGTTTTCAGAAATTTCAAGAACCAATTCATTAATTGTTTTTGTCGTTGTTACGTCTGTCATTTATTAAAATATTTTCGGGTTGAATTATCAACTGGCCTGGTAAATAAAACATTTTGGTTTCTGAAATTAGAAAAAATATGTTAAAAACAAAAGCTTGTGCCAATAAATTATTGCTTTTTATGATCAGGCTCTGGGGCTTTGGTGTTCGCAGGAGGGAACCGGAATGAAAAATTATGGGTAGCAAGTGTTTGTTGCTCTTCTTTTGAAACCCGATTGCCAGTGATTTGTTAAAATTATTGAAATGCTTACAAGTCTTACTTTATTTACGTTCTACAGGGTTGATTGAACCACTATGCGCATCATATTTGCCTTGTTATGAGTCTTTTTTCTTTGATGAAAATTTCAACAGCTTCTAAAATTTAATTCATTTTGGTTTAAGTTTGTTTTGAAATTAAATAGGTGTGAATTTTCGCACAAACTTAAATTTTGAGACGAATTTGCGTGAAGGATTGAAGTGAAAACCCCGCAGGTTGAGTTGGCCTGGTGGGTTGGGACGAGGAGTTGTAATGGAAAGCCTGACCCGAAGAATTGAGGGACACGCCCTTAAATAATTAGCAATAATAGAGGGGTAAGACAGAATTAATGTAGAAATAAGCTTTTTAAAATGTTTTTATTCTGTGATATCTTGGTTGAAAAAGATGCGAGCTAAGTGGTTCTGTTTTACTTTTCGGCCTCGATCTTGCTAAAATTTAATTAAAGTGGATTTTGATAATAAACAAAGCCGGTCTCCCCAAAAGGAAACCGGCTTTGTATCATCGTTTAATTTGTATTTATTTCGCAGTTTGCACTTCGCATGAATTGCCCATGCAGTTTGGTTTTACATCGGGTTGTTTTATCAATTTCAGTTTAATTGCCAGGAAATAAAGCTGACAGCCTACACAAATTCCAAATGCAGTTTCAACAAACATCAGAATCATGCAGAGCAGACAAAGCATGCAAACCGATTCGAAAATTGTTGGGTCGCTTTGCAATGGAATCGACAGAAAGAATACGATGGATGAAATGACCAAAGCTAAACTCCAGGCAAATCTTTTTTGCACGGCACCAATGTATATCGGATCTTGTTTGATCACGATTAAGCGGGCGATGATGTTCGACGGAGCGTATTTGGGGTTGATAAACACGCTAATCAGGAAACTGAGCATCATAAATCCAGATACGTAAGGAATTGGTGCATAGTTTTGAAAAAATACGCCTGCCACAACAGCCACCAAACCCATAATGAATAGGATGCCGGCACTCGCACGAACTTCTCTCTCGTTTAAAACCTTGTAGCCAATTCCATCTACATATTCTCCAAAACTCACTATTGACATCTTCTGGTAATTTTATTTATAATCGATCTGCAAAATAATAAAAATACCCACAGGTATTAAATGTAAATAGTTAAGAAAATGTTAATGACGAATATCCTTCGTAATGGAAGTAAATATATCGTTTAGCAACTGATACTTGTTTCGGAGAAAAAGTATGGCTGTTTTAAATTTGAAAGCCCCGAAGACGAAACGAATAAACTTTATTATTTAATTTTATTGATCTACTTTAGAGCTAAGGTATTTGCATGTATTTAGGGTATGGAAACACCAGATAGAAACGATTTGCATATGAATTCACTTACTGGAGCAACGAGAACTGTAGGTATCGCAGTATTATGTCTGAGTTCTTTTCTGGGGCTGGCTCAAAACTACAATGTGCACAGTTTTGATTTTCCTTTTAAAAATCCATATACGAATCGTGATTCTATGGTTTATGAGGTGGGAGACAACTTAAAACTTACTTATTACAAACCTAAATTTACTGATATATTCGTGAATTTCACCCGTGATATGCGCGATTTTGGTCATGTAATCACGCGGAAAGAATCCTTGCCTTGGATGGCTGGAATTGCCGGGTCGACGGCCATCATGATTGCTTACGATCGGGAGATCCTTACTGGGAATCATAACCTGATGAATTCGATGGGGATTGATGGTGAAAATAAATATGGTAAATCTCTTTCTATAGGAAAGACCGATTTTTTTCAAATCCCTGATAATTTTAACACTTTCCTTTACACATTAGGAGAAGGACTACCCAGTATTCTTATTGGAGGTGGTCTTTATATAAAAGGACTCACAAGTAAAGATTACCGTGCCTTGCAAACGGCAAATCAGTTAATGGAGGAGTTTCTTTCCATGGGTATCACTTGTCAGTTCTTAAAACATACAACCGGACGACAGAGTCCTTGGCGGGCATCATCAGGAACAGGGCGTTGGGATCTGTTGCCAAACCAAGCTGATTACATGAAAAACGTATCTAACTACGATGCTTTCCCTTCCGGACATCTGGCAACAATGATGTGTACTGTAACTATTCTTTCATCAAATTATCCGGAGTATAAACTCATAAAACCTATTGGATATGGTATTATGGGAGCTGTTGGTTTGGCTATGATGCACAATGAGGTGCACTGGATAAGTGATTATCCGTTAGCTATTGGTATTGGGTATGCCATGGGGAAAATTATTTCGCAACGCGGAAGAAGGCTTGAATATAAGGAGACAAAATATTCAGAGTTTTTGAATAAGATTTCTGTTTACCCAAGCTATTTTAGCTCCAATTCAGTTGGAATAAGATTGGTGTATCATATCTGAAAGACAGTTTCTCCTTAATTCAACTAAAAAAAAAAAGCCGGTTCCCAAAAGGAAACCAGCTCTCTAAATATTTGGTTCAGCTTATCTAATCTGTGCTCCGAGTTGTTTTTCGTAGCTCGTGATTAGTTTCTGCATAATCTTATCAATTTGCTTGTCGTCAAGTGTTTTTTCAGTGTCCTGAAGAATGAAACTTACAGCGTACGATTTTTTATCAGCACCCAGTTTTTCACCTTCGTAAATATCAAACAGAGAAACAGACTTTAGTAAGTTCTTTTCACAGTTGAAAGCGATGGTTTTAATTTCAGCAAAGCTCGTTGCCTTGTCAATTAGTAAAGCCAAATCGCGTTTAACGGCAGGATATTTAGAAATTTCGGTGTATGCAACTTTGTTTTTAGTAGCCTCGCCAATTAGTGTTTCCCAATCGAAATCAGCATAATAAACAGGAACATCAATGTCCATTGCTTTTAGAATTTTACCGCTTACCATTCCAAATTCAACCAACACTTTTTTCTTAATGCCATAGCTTAAGCCTTCGGTAAATTGGTCGTTTTCAGTCTCAATAATTCTTAATTTATCTATTTGGAATCCTAAACGTTTCAGTACATTTTCAGTAAACGCCTTTATGTGGAAGAAGTTGGTAGGCTCTTCTTTCAAATTCCAGTTTACAGCTGTTTTATTTCCGCAGATGAAAACACCTAAATGCTCTTTTTCGAAATAGTTGTCAACAGGATTCTCATTTTCAGGATTCACGAAGTGCTGGTACGATTTACCAAACTCGTAGAATTTTAAATCCGCATTTCGGCGGTTGATATTGTAAGCAACACATTCCAAACCGCCAAAAAGAAGACTCTGACGCATGGCATTTAAATCGGAACTAAGTGGATTGAAAATACGAACGGTATTCTCCATCTTCAAGCTTTCCAGATTTTCGTAGTAAGAAGCTTTAGTCAACGAGTTATTCAGAATTTCGTTGAACCCGCTATATGATAGTAAGTCTGCAATGGTATTTCTCAACTTGTGCTCGTCTGGCTTTGGAGCATAGCTTAATGAAGCATTCACTTTACCAGGAACTTCAACATTGTTGAAACCATAAATACGCAATACTTCTTCAACGATATCAGCTTCACGCTTAACATCTACTCTGTATGGAGGAACCAAAAGGTTCAAAGTATCACCATCTTCTTTTTCGATGCCAATTTCAAGAGCCGTTAAAATATGCTTGATGGTTTCCTTGCCAATTTTTTTACCAATTAATCTTTCAATACGATCAATGCTCACCTCAACTTTAAAATCGGCAACTGGGTTTGGATAAATATCAATCACTTCTGATGAAATGCTGCCGCCTGCAATCTCTTTAATTAAAAGAGCCGCACGCTTCATTGCATAAATGGTGTTGTTAGGATCTGTTCCACGTTCAAAACGGAAAGATGCATCGGTATTTAAACCATGACGACGAGCCGTTTTACGAACCGATATTGCATCGAAATAAGCACTTTCAAGGAAAACCGAAGTAGTTCCTGTACTAACACCCGATTCCAATCCACCAAAAACACCAGCGATACACATTGGCGCTTCTGAGTTGCAAATCATCAGGTCGTTTTCGTTCAATTCTCTTTTTGTTTCGTCAAGAGTTGTGAATTGAGTTCCGCCGGCAAGTGTTTTCACAATTACTTTGTTACCAGCTATTTTAGCATAATCGAAAGCATGCAATGGCTGGCCAGTTTCAAACAATACGAAGTTGGTGATATCCACAACATTGTTAATTGGTTTTAAGCCAATTGCTTTCAAACGGTTTTGCAACCATTCCGGCGATTCGGCTATGGTGATACCACTCACACAAACACCAGAGTAACGGTGACAAGCTTCTTGGTTTTCAACAACAACCTCGATTGGAGTACTGTTGTTTTCAACCTTAAATGCCTCAACCGAAGGAATTTTATATTCTATATCTTTTTGTTGCTTTAAATAAGCCGCTAAATCTCTGGCAACACCAATGTGAGATGCTCCATCAATACGGTTAGGAGTCAAGTCAATTTCAATGGCAATATCGTCTTCTACATTGAAATACTTAGCTGCAGGAGTTCCTGCAACAGCATCGGCAGGGAGGACCATAATTCCTTCGTGGCCAGTGCCAACACCAATTTCGTCTTCGGCACATATCATCCCTAAAGAAACTTCACCTCTAATCTTCGATTTCTTAATGGTAAAGCTTTCGTCACCATCGTACAAAATAGTTCCAACCGTAGCAACTACTACTTTTTGTCCGGCTGCCACGTTGGCTGCACCACAAACAATTGGTAATAATTCTTCGCCATTCACATCAACACTTGTTATGCTTAAATGATCAGAATTTGGATGGGGAATGCAAGTTTTCACTTCACCAATAACCAAGCCTTCCAAGCCACCCTTAATGGATTGGATTTTTTCGATTCCACCAACTTCCAAACCAATTTGAGTTAGAATGTCATCCATTTCAGCAGGCGTAAGATCAATATCAATATAATCTTTAAGCCATTTGTACGATACCTTCATTGTATGTGTATTTTATCAGATAGTTTTCAAATTTTATGGATAAAGTGATGCATTTACTTCACCTTATTCTACAAGCTTACAAAAGTAGAAATTTTACCTCCAAGTAACAAGTG
>JAQBBZ010000021.1:0-5518 GCA_032125735.1 Labilibaculum sp. | reverse complement strand
CCAAAATAAAGGGTACCATAGCTCAGTTGGTAGAGCAATGGACTGAAAATCCATGTGTCCCCGGTTCGATTCCAGGTGGTACCACAAAAAGAGAGAAAAGCGCAATGTTTTTCTCTCTTTTTTGTTTTTATGAATTCACATGTTTTAAATGACACTTATTTCTCTTCTCTGTGAATGTGAGATTATAGTTTTGTGATGTAGAAATCGTTTGAGTATTTAGTGTCCTTAATTTTAACATTAAAAGGGATTTGAGGGTGCAGTTTGGTAAAGTTCCCTTTAGGGGGAGAAGAATAGTAAAAGAAGTATGGTTTTTTATCAATTAGAAGATAAAATGTTAAAGTTTGAATAAATTACAAAAAACAAACGTTTTCGATCTAAAATAAAGAAATTCAAGTCTCTAACTAATTTTTTTATTTGAATTATTAGGATATTTTTGCAATACTTAGACCAAGTAATAAAGAATTTAAGATATAAAATACTTCAAAATGACAAATAGTAAAAAAGCTTTATTGATGATCCTTGACGGATGGGGGATCGGTGATAAATCAAAATCAGATGTAATTTCTTCAGTAGCTACTCCATACATGGATAGCTTATTGGCAAAATATCCTAATTCTCAGTTGCAAGCTGCAGGTAGATTTGTTGGTTTGCCTGATGGACAAATGGGTAACTCTGAGGTTGGACATTTAAATATTGGTGCGGGTCGTGTTGTTTATCAGGATTTGGTAAGAATCAACATGGCTGTTGAAGAAGGTACAATTAAAGAAAATGAGCAGGTAGTTAAAGCTTTTACTCATGCCAGAGAGAATGGTAAAAAAGTTCACTTGATTGGATTAATTGGTAATGGTGGTGTTCATGCATTAAGTGCTCATGCAATCGCTCTTTGCGATGCTGCACAAGCTTTTGGATTGAAAGATGTATTTGTACATGGATTAACCGATGGACGTGATACAGATCCAAAATCAGGATTAGGATTCGTAAAAGAATTTGTTGAAGCAATTGAGACTACGGGTTCAGCGAAATTTGCATCTCTTATTGGCCGTTATTATGGTATGGATAGAGATAGCAATTGGGAACGTGTTAAACTTGCTTACAACTTATATACAAAAGGTGAAGGTGAATCTGCTACTAGTGCTGTTACTGCAATGGAGGATTCATATGCCGCAGGTGTAACTGATGAATTTATCAAGCCAATTGTAATGGTTGATGAGGCAGGAGCTCCTCTAGCTAAAATTGAAAAAGGGGATGTGGTTATCTGTTTCAATTTCCGTACCGACCGTTTGCGTCAAATGACAACAGTGTTTACTCAGGAAGACAAGCAGGAGTTCGGAATGCATACTTTGGATGTGGAATGGTACACCATGACTTGCTACAATGCGAACTTTAAAGGTGTTCACGTAATCTACGATAAGGATAATGTTAAAAACACAATGGGTGAGGTTGTTGCAAATGCAGGGAGAAAGCAAATTCGTATTGCCGAAACTGAAAAGTATGCTCACGTAACTTTCTTTTTCTCAGGTGGTAGAGAAAAAGAATTCGAAGGTGAAAGAAGATTGATGGTTCCATCGCCAAAAGTGGCAACTTACGATTTACAACCAGAAATGTCTGCTCCAGCTGTGGCTGATATGATTACTGCTGAGCTGAATGCTCAATCGGCTGATTTTGTTTGTTTGAATTTCGCGAATGGCGATATGGTTGGACATACAGGAGTTTATGAAGCAATTTCGAAAGCTGTTCAGGCTGTTGATAAATGTGTTGAGCAGGTTGTTGAAGCTGCAAAAGCTAATGCTTATGATGTAATTATTATTGCGGATCATGGAAATGCTGATTTTGCTGTAAATGCAGATGGTTCTCCAAATACTGCTCACTCTTTGAATCCAGTTCCATGTATTTGGGTTACTGAAAATCCTAAAGGAATTGAGAATGGTATTTTGGCTGATGTTGCTCCAACTTTATTGGACATCATGGGGATTGAGAAACCAAAAGACATGACTGGTAAATCTTTGATAAAATAAAAGATTGTAACTGAAAATATAAGTTTCCGTACTATCTTTGCCGATAGTACGGATTTTTTTTTCTAAAATCCACGAAAGTAGAAATTGTAAAAGATAAGAATTGTGTTACAGATAGGAAATGCCATAGTAAGTCTCGACGTGATTGAGAAGAAGTTTATTTGTGATTTTGGCAAATGCAAAGGAGCATGTTGTGTTGAAGGAGATTCTGGTGCGCCTTTGGATGAAGAAGAAAAAGCTATTCTTGAAGAGATCTATCCAGTTATTAAGGAATATCTTACAGAAAAAGGAATAGAGGAGATTGAGAAACAAGGTGTTTCGGTGATTGATTCTGATGGCGATTTGGTGACTCCTATCATTAATGATAAAGAATGTGTTTATACGGTTTTTGAAAATGGATTGGCTTTATGTGGTATCGAAAAAGCTTATCTTGATGGTAAGATTTCTTACCGCAAACCAATTTCATGCTCTTTATACCCGATTAGAATTGATAAGTTTGCTGAATTTGATGCAGTGAATTATAACAAGTGGAATATTTGTCAGTCAGCAAGAGAGTTAGGGTTTAGTACTGGAACGCCTGTTTACGTTTTCCTGAAAGAGCCGTTAATTAGAAAATACGGTAAGGATTGGTACGAGGAGTTGAAGTATGCGGCAGAGCATATTGATGAGATTATGAAGAAAAGATAAATCAAGACTATTCATAGAATTAAGATATACAAGCAGTGGCTCATACGAGTTGCTGCTTTTTTATTTTCTAACAAATTCTGAAAATTATATGATGAGATTGATGTGTGAGTATTTGTAAGTTAAATGTAGGTAATTCTCTATTCACTGTAATCGAAAAGCTAATTTCTAATTACTATATTTACCTTTCAAATTACTTAAATACTATAAACACATTAATATGGATAACATTAAAGCATATATTGAAGAGAATAAAGAGCGGTTTTTGGAGGAATTATTCGGATTAATTCGAATTCCATCTATTAGCTCGCTTGAGGCAAATAAACCAGAAATGTACAAAGCTGCTGAATACTGGAAGCAGTTGATGTTAGATGCTGGTGCTGACAAGGCGGTTGTAATTGAAACAGAAGGAAACCCTGTTACTTACGGGGAGAAAATTATCGATCCAAAATTGCCAACCGTGATGGTTTACGGACACATGGATGTGATGCCTGTTGATCCTCTTAATCTTTGGAATACAGATCCTTTTGAACCAGTAATTAAAGAGGGTAAGATTTGGGCTCGTGGTGCCGATGATGATAAAGGTCAGTCATTTATGCATGCGAAGGCTTTCGAATATATGGTAAAAAATGATTGTCTTCCTTGTAATGTGAAGTTCATGATTGAAGGAGAAGAAGAAGTTGGGTCACCTAATCTTCCAAAATTTTGTGAAGAGCATAAAGAAATGTTGAAAGCAGATGTTATTTTGGTTTCTGATACCGGAATGATTGCTCCGGATATACCATCTATTACTACAGGATTGCGTGGTTTGATGTATTGGGAAGTTGAAGTGACTGGTCCTAATCGCGATCTTCATTCAGGATTGTTTGGTGGAGCTGTAGCAAATCCAATCAACGTTTTGGCTAAAATGATCACTCAAATGGTAGATGGTAATGGTCACATTACCATTCCTGGCTTTTATGATGATGTAATTGAAATTACAAAAGAAGAAAGAGCAATGATGGCTGAAGCTCCTTTTAATGTTGAGGAATACAAAAAAGCAATTGACGTAAAAGAATTAGCTGGTGAAAAAGGATATACTCCTTCTGAGCATACAGGGATTCGTCCATCTTTCGATGTTTGTGGAATTTGGGGTGGATATATTGGCGAAGGTGCTAAAACAGTTCTTCCTTCTAAAGCAACGGCTAAAATTTCTACTCGTTTGGTTCCAAATCAAAACTGGGAAAAGATTTCAGTTCTATTCAAAGAACATTTCGAGGCAATTGCTCCAAACAGTGTAAAAGTAGTAGTTACTCCATTGCATGGTGGTCAAGGATATGTTTGTCCGATTGATTTTCCTGCTTATGTTGCTGCTGAAAAAGCGTATACTGAGGTTTATGGAAAGCGTCCGGTTCCTGTTCGTAGTGGTGGAAGTATTCCAATTATTTCTTCTTTCGAAGAGATTTTAGGGATTAAATCTGTATTAATGGGCTTCGGATTGGAAAGTGATGCGATTCACTCACCAAATGAGAATTTCCCATTGGAACAATTCTTTAATGGAATCAATACAATTCCATTGTTCTATAAGTATTTTGCAGAATTGAAAAAGTAATCCCTCAATAATTTTCAGGCTGTAAATAGCCCAAATGTTTAATGAAAAGCTGTGAGAATTTGCAATTTAAAATATGATGTAAGGGTATTCCAGTTAGGAATACCCTTTTTTAGGCTTAAATAGGTTTTGGTATGATCAATTTGAGTTTTAATTGAGTTTTTCTCGAATTGATGATTTTTGAATTCTATAATTATTATTTTATTTCATTGACACTTCGGAATCGTTTAAAATAAAGAAGAAACCTTGAAATTAGGTAATTTTCTGGTTATGTTTGTATTTGGGTTTAATTGTATGGTTTTCTAACAGGAAACAAGCTTATTGCTGGATATATTGGAATAGATCATACAAGTTGAAGTAAAATTGTTGTCATGGATGAGATTTTTGGAAAAATAGGATCGGCTCAAACTCTTAGTCAGAAGATTGAGCGCCGAATAGAAGAGGCCATTCGCCAGAAGAAATTGCTGGTTGGAGCGAAACTTCCATCGGAGCGGGAATTGTGCGAGATGTTTGCCGTAAGCCGAACTGCTTTGCGTGAAGCTTTGCGTAGATTAAGTGCCCGGGGCTTGATTGAAATCAAAAAGGGAAGTGGCATGTATGTTAGTGAATTGAAGATTAAAGATGCTATTGATTCCTTAAATTTGTATTATGATCTAAGTTTTGATAGTAACCTGATCCCTCAAATTATTGAAGTGCGACGTGTTTTTGAACCGGAAATTGCCCGGATGGCAGCGAATAACCGAACTGATAAGGATTTGGTACTACTTCAAAAGAGCATAGCGGATTTAGTGGATTGCGATCCGGATAATACGCAAATGGAAGCAGATATCATTAATAAATTTCATTTGAATTTGGCTAAAGCTACTGGTAATCCTATTGTTATTATCACCATGGAGCCTGTCTATTTTCTGTTACCTCGCATGCGTAATTTGATTTATGCAAATGTGGATGGAGAGAAAGATTTTACGATTAAAGCTCATCGCACTATTTTTGAGGCAATTCGAGATAAGGATGCCGATAAGGCTTTTAACGCAATGGTTGAGCAAATAAATAGAACTCTTGAGATTTACAAACAGTATTTGAAAAAGTAATTTTTTTTTTTTCAATAAAAAACGGAGATTGATGATTCAGTCTCCGTTTTTTTATTGTTTATGAAATACTATTTAGTATAAGCCTCTATGGCTTTTTTTACTGAGCCATGTTTTAGAAGTAAACTTTTAGCAACTTCTTTTTC
>JAQBBZ010000020.1:0-6704 GCA_032125735.1 Labilibaculum sp. | reverse complement strand
GCAAGCCCGAGAGCCGCACCCGCAACAAGAAGAAGGCGAGTCAGCAGTTGATCATTCGCCGCCGTCGTACGAGCAAGGGTCGCCGCTGACGCGGCAAGGAAGGTAACTCCGCATGTCTCGCAGTCTCAAGAAGGGCCCGTTCGTCGACGATCATCTTCTCAAGAAGATCGACGCTCAGAACGCTGCCGGGGAACGCAAGGTCGTCAAGACCTGGTCGCGTCGCTCCACCATCATCCCCGACATGGTCGGCCACACGATCGCCGTCCACGACGGTCGCAAGCACGTGCCGGTGTACGTCACCGAGTCGATGGTCGGCCACAAGCTCGGGGAGTTCAGCCCCACCCGCACGTTCAAGTTCCACGCGGGCATGGAGCGCAACTCGAAGGGTCGCCGCTGATGACCGGACCGAAGCTCAACGAGAAGTCGTTCGTCGCCGGCGAGCGCTCCGGCACGAAGGCCACCGCCCGCTACGTGCGGTCGTCGGCCTCGAAGGCCCGCGCCGTGCTCGACCTGATCCGCGGTCTCGACGTGCGTAGCGCCGACGAGGTGCTGCAGTTCACCGATCGCCACATCTAGTCGGAATTCTTTGCGATTTGGTTGATTTAGATGTCTTGAGCGAAATCTCGACAGGGAAATATAAATTAAAATCTAAAATTGGAAATATTACCGGTAAAGTGGACATGACTGCCCGCGGATCCGCATTTATTGTTTCCGATGAAATTGAAGAAGATGTTTTTGTATCGCAAGCAAATCTGAATCGCGCTTTGCATGGAGATATCGTTAAAGTTGCTCTTTATGCACGTAAAAAAAGTAAGCAACCCGAAGGCGAAGTTGTTGAAATCGTTAAAAGGAAAAAAACCACTTTTGTTGGTATTGTAGATGTTTCTAAAAACTACGCATTCCTGGTTTCCTCGGGTAGACAAATGCCATACGATATATTTATACCATTGGCTAAATTGAATGGAGCTCAAAATGGAGATAAAGCAATTGCTCAAATAACTGAGTGGCCAAAAAAATCTAAAAATCCAGTGGGGCAAATCACTACTGTTTTGGGCAAACCAGGTGATAACGATACGGAGATGCATGCCATATTAGCAGAGTTTGATCTTCCACATATTTTCCCTGAAAATGTTAACGAAGCAGCTGAGGAAATATCAGATGTTATAACAAAAGAAGAAATTGCTCTTCGCCGGGATTTCAGAGACGTTACCACCTTTACAATTGATCCGCACGATGCCAAAGATTTCGATGATGCATTATCGATTCGCACGCTTGAGAATGGAAATTGGGAAATTGGAGTTCACATCGCCGATGTAACACATTACGTAAGAAAAGGTAGTATTATTGAACAAGAAGCTTACGATAGAGCTACTTCAGTATATTTGGTAGACAGAGTTGTTCCAATGTTACCTGAACGTTTATCGAACGGACTTTGTTCATTAAGACCCAATGAGGAAAAATTAACTTTTTCCGCTGTTTTCGAGATGGATGATACAGCAGATGTTATCAATACTTGGATCGGTAAAACAATAATTAATTCGAACCGACGATTCTCTTATGAAGAGGCTCAAAATATAATCGAAACTGGTGAAGGAGATTTTAATGAAGATGTTCTCACCCTTGATAAACTGGCTAAACTTCTTCGTAAAAGAAGATTTAAAAAAGGAGCAATTGATTTTGACCGTTTCGAAGTAAAATTCGAAATTGACGAAACAGGAAAACCTACCCGCGTGTATTTTAAAGAATCAAAAGATTCAAACAAGCTGATAGAGGAGTTTATGCTTCTTGCAAACAAACGGGTTGCCGAATTAGTTGGGCGAGTAGCAAAAGGAAAAACTGCAAAAACTTTTATTTACAGAACTCACGATCAGCCAAATCCGGAGAAGCTGAATACCTTTAATAAATTTATTCAAAAGTTCGGGTATAGTCTTAAAACAACAAATCCGGAAGCAATATCGTCTTCCCTAAATGCTTTATTGCACGAAGTAAAGGGTGAAAACATTCAAAACTTGGTTGAAACTTTGGCGATCCGCTCTATGGCAAAAGCCGAATATTCTACCGTAAATATTGGCCATTACGGATTGCATTTCGATCATTACTCACACTTCACATCACCAATTAGAAGGTATCCCGATATGATGGCACACAGATTATTGGAGAAATACTTCTCGGGTGCGAAATCGGTGAACAAAGATAAATACGAAGAGTATTGCCGACATTGCAGCGAAATGGAACTAAGAGCCGCACAAGCTGAACGAGCATCTATAAAATACAAACAGGTAGAATTCATGCAAGAGCATCTTGGTCAGGAATTTACAGGAACCATTTCGGGGGTTACCGAATGGGGATTTTATGTGGAATTGGATGAAAACAAATGCGAAGGAATGGTTTCTATTCGTGAGTTGGAAGATGATTTCTACGAATTCGACGAAGACAACTATTGCATTGTTGGACGCAATCATCGTAAAATTTATCAACTTGGAGATAAGGTTGATATATTAGTTGCCAAAGCAAATTTGGTTGCTAAGCAACTTGATTTTGTATTAGCTGATTCAGCTAAAAAATTATGATTCTTAGCCTAATAGAAAAGTAAGGTCGGTTTTCGGGTTTGAAATCCGACCTTTTACTTTAGTTAAAAAAGCAAGATTAATCACATTTCTTAATAAATCATAAAATAAGAGGCTTCATTTCATTCATCCACTCTTTTTATGTAATTTTGATTGAAACCAATATACACTAACAAAGGTCAGGTTCTGCATGAAGAAGATTCTAATAATTGATGATGATCCAACTATATGTCTAATGCTTCAAGGTTTACTGAAGCGTAAGAACTTTGATGCCGATACTGTATTTTCTGCTGGAGAAGCACTAAAAAAACTGGAGAACATTCAATTTGATATTGTTTTAAGCGATTTCCGCTTACCTGATTTTGATGGATTAGAACTTCTTCAGAAAATAAAATCTATGCATCCTCACGTTCCTGTTATCATCATGACCTCTTATGCTGATATAAGAACCGCAGTGAGTGCAATTAAAATGGGTGCTTTCGAATATGTAACCAAGCCACTTAATCCGGATGAAATCCTCCTTCTAATCAATTCTGCTCTTGCAAAATCAGAAGATCCAAATAGATCCAATAATTTAAAAGAAAAAAAGAGTAAAGAAGAGATTGAGTTTGTGCGTGGAAACAGTTCCAATTCATTACAAATTGACCAATACATTAAATTGGTAGCACCTACCGATATGTCTGTTATTATCGAAGGTGAAAGTGGTACAGGAAAAGAAATTGCAGCTCGACGAATTCACTTTGATAGTAAGAGAAAAAAGAAGGCTTTTGTTGCTGTTGATTGTGGTGCATTGTCTAACGATTTGGCTGGAAGCGAACTATTCGGACATATTAAAGGATCATTTACCGGAGCTATAAACGATAAGGAAGGTCAATTTGAATCTGCTCAAGGAGGCACTTTGTTTCTGGATGAAATAGGAAATTTATCTTATGAAATTCAGATGAAACTATTAAGAGCTTTGCAAGAAAGAAAAGTAAGACGGATAGGTAGCAATAAAGACATTGATGTTGATGTCCGTATTGTAGTTGCCACCAATGAAGACCTTTCCGTATCAGTAGCTAAAGGTGATTTTAGGGAAGATCTTTATCATCGATTAAACGAGTTTAAAATTACGGTTCCTTCTTTGCGAAACAGAATAGAGGACATCGAATTATTTTCAAGTTATTTTCTTGAGCTATCCAATAATGAACTCAATAAAGATATCTCCGGATTTAGTTCTGCCGTTCTGGATAAATTCAAATCTTACTCTTGGCCAGGCAACTTAAGAGAACTTCGAAATGTTATCAGAAGATCCGTTTTATTGAGTCCTGACAATCAAGTTGAATTGCATAGTCTACCTAATGAAATCTTAAATAATAGCTCCAACAATAATTTTATTGTGGAAGGTTCCAACCTTAAACTGATTCAGGCGGCTAATGAAAAGGAGTTGATTGTATCAACCCTTCGAAAGGTAAACTATAACAAATCGAAGGCAGCCAGATTGCTTAATATTGACAGAAAAACGCTATACAATAAAATTAAGCAATACGGTATCGACATGTAGTATCTGGTTAGGCAAGAATCTCATCTTGTATAGATGATATTACAATATTTGTGTTTAGTGAAGCAGAATCAATCAATTCACTTATTTCTTCGTGATTTAGCTCCACATTTTCCTGTTTATGAAGAATGGATTCCAATTGGATTAAAAAAGGAATCACCTTAACTACTCGGAGCTGATTGAAAGAAGAAAGCATTTTATGTGCAATTTCTCCAATTGCCAGATAATTTTTATCTGTTAGGGCATTATTTAGTAAGCCAATATTTTCTTTGGCCGAGATAATAAACTGCTCCAAGATCTGATTAACCAATTCCTGATCATCAGAAATGAATTGCTTAATTTGAGTCAAGTCATAAATTGCTTCGGAAGCTATTTTATCAGAACTAACCAATTCTAAATTTGTCACTTCTCCTACTCCCTCAAATAACTCACTAAGCAAATTAATTAGAATGGCCTCATCGAATGGCTTCACAAGGCATTCTGTCATTCCCGATTGTATGTATTCCTTTAATTCTGATTCTCTTACATTTGCTGTTAAAGCAACAATTGGAATTTCTGATTTTTGAGTTTGCTCCAACTTCCGAACCTTCTTGCACAGCTCAATTCCGCCCATTATAGGCATATGGATATCCGTAAGAATTAGACTGTAATCTTTTTGTTTAATTAAATCAAAGGCTTTCGAACCATCTTCAACAAAATCCGCATGCAGTCCCCAACCTGTAAAAATGGTTTTTAATAGTAATAAACTGTACGGATCATCGTCGGCAACCAAAAACAATTTTTCCTTTAGGGAATCCGAAATTTGAACTTCTTTTAATCCCTTCTGCTCTGTAGCTTCCTCTTTCGATTCCAATAACGGTATTCGTAAAGTAAAACAAGAACCTTCTCCCAACTTACTTTCTACAAACAAATCTCCACCAAGTAATCGTGCCAATCTTCTGCTTATAGCTAAACCAAGTCCTGTTCCTCCATACTTCCTTGCCGAAAATGAATCTGCTTGACTAAAATCCTCAAATATGGTTTCCAATTTACTTTCATCAATTCCAATTCCACTATCAATAACACTTACTTCTAATACAAAATAATTATCGATCGATTTAACTGCCGATTTAATATTCACAGATCCTGAGGACGTAAATTTTATAGCATTACTACCCAAATTCAATAAAATCTGCTTAATTCGAAATGGATCACTTTCCAAATTTATTTGTGCATCTCCTTCGTAATCCCATGTAAAATCGATATCCCTATTTTCCGTGTTTACCCTCAAGACATCAAAAACATCAGAAACAAGTGAATGCGGATGAAAAGGAATATTTTCAATGTTTAGTTTTCCTGCTTCTATTTTCGATAAATCGAGAATCTCATTTACCAATCCCAACAAATGTTTCGATGAATTTTTAAGAACACGAACAAATCCTTGTTGCTGTTCCTCCAGCTTTGTTTTATTTAGTTGATTCGTAAAACCAATTATTGCATTAAGGGGTGTCCTTATTTCATGACTCATTACAGCCAAAAAATCTTCCTTCACCTTGGCCAATTTTTCGGCCTTTCCTTTGGCAACAATTAATTCTTTTCGATAAAAATTACTTTTAGTAATATCCGTAAGGATAAAAATAATAAATAGGATCCCCAACACGAATCCCACAATAATAATCACCGAAATAATAAAAATTGAATTGCTGGCAGTCTTTTTTGCACTATCCGATTCGTGAGTTAATTGTTGTAGTCGTTCTTCTTCTAATTGGCGCAATAAAACTTTTATTTTATCCCACATCAAAGAATTCTCCTCAACCAAACGTAATTCCTCATTCGACACGATCTCTCTGTTTAATTGCTCTTTAGCCTGAGCAGTAAGTAACATAACCTCCAAACTTCGCAACAAACTATCTGCCTGCGGCAAATAGCTCGTATCAACCTGTATCTGTGTACGTTGAATCACCGTTTCGATAGAGTCTATTTTGGGTCCATCCTTTTTATTACTAAAAAGCCTGTCAAAAAAACCCTTTCTTTTCTTCTCCTTTATTTCAGCTGGACTTACAAGAGTATCCAGATAGGTTGTTGTCGTTCTGGTAGTTTTAATTTTCGTTTTGGCTGCATCAGAAACTTCACTAAGTTGCTGCATGGCTTTTTCCGATAGATTCTCCTTTTCTTTTAATCTTTTTAAATGAACAAACTTCTCTAATTTATCAGCACGTTCCTCCAATAAATAGCTCATTGAATCAATTAAAAGTACCGATTTACTACTATATGCACTAAAATATCTTAATGAATCTAAATCATTCTGAATCTCCATAATGTTTTCAGCATAATTTTCCAAGTAGCGCTCTTTTTTGGTTAAAGAGTAAATTCTGATTTTATTTTCAGCCTCCGATAAATTCGTTAAAATACGATTCATTCTGGCTATTTCAGCATCCGGTTTCGACAAGTACACTACAGAATCCAGAAGTTTATTATAGGATTGATAAGCAATTAGCACAGAAGCAATAATAGCAACGAACACAAAAATGTACCCTAAAACTACCTTAACCTTAATATTGCTTTTATTCTCTGATACCATACGAATACTTATTTTTTAATTCAATAGGAGAGTCTTA
>JAQBBZ010000019.1:0-3391 GCA_032125735.1 Labilibaculum sp. | reverse complement strand
GCTAAATAATCTTAAGGATTATCAATTAATATTGGCCTCCCAATCGCCTCGAAGACACGAAATGTTGAAGGAATTGGGATTGATTTTTGAAATTAGAACAAAGGAAATTGAGGAAGTTTATCCTGAAGGATTAGAGCCTGAGCAAATTCCTGTTTACTTGTCCGAATTAAAAGCAAAAGCTTTTGAAATAGATCTGGCATCTAACGAATTGGTTATAACTGCAGATACGATTGTATGTGTTGATGATTGGATACTTGGGAAACCAAAAGATAGAGACGATGCAGTTAAAATGTTGAATGCATTGTCAAACAGATCTCACCAGGTGATCAGTGGAGTTTGCCTAATGAGCAAAAAGAAGAAGGTGAGTTTTTCAACAGTTACCAATGTTCATTTTAAAGCCTTATCAGAAGAAGAAATTACTTATTACATCGATAATTATAAGCCTTTCGATAAAGCTGGAGCATACGGAATTCAAGAATGGATTGGTTTTATTGGCATTGATGGAATTGAGGGGTCGTACTTTAACGTAGTGGGTTTGCCTATTCAACGATTATATCAAGAGTTATCAAATTTTTAAACAACAAAGCGTAATATATAAAAACACTAAGGATGATTAAAAAATTAAGTCTACTTCTCATGGCAGTTCTACTGTTTATGGGAACTCAAGTAAAAGCAGATGAGGGGATGTGGATTCCTATGCTTTTAGAAAAATACAATATTGAAGACATGCAAAAAGCTGGCTTTAAGCTTTCTGCAGCCGATATTTATGATATCAATAAGGCATGTTTAAAAGATGCAGTAATTGGTTTGGGACGGGAAGGTAGTCCATTTCATCATTTTTGCACGGGTGAGTTAATTTCTGATGAAGGTTTGATTGTAACAAATCATCACTGTGGTTACGGAGCCATTCAGGCTCATTCAACTTTAGAGCATGATTATTTAAAAGATGGTTTTTGGGCCATGAGTCGCGATGAAGAATTAGTTAATGAGGGAATTACAGCTTCATTCTTAATTCGCATGGAAGATGTTACAGTGCAAGTTTTAGATAGCATTACTGATGAAACGAAAGAAGAAGATCGTCAGAAAATGATTGCTAAGCATATTAAGAAAATTCAGGAAGCAACAGAAAAGGATTCGGATTATCGTGCGAGCGTTAAAGCTTTTTTTAACGGGAATCAGTATTTTCTTTCAGTATATGAAATTTATAAAGATATTCGTTTGGTAGGTGCACCTCCTTCGGCAATTGGTAAATTTGGTGGTGATACCGATAACTGGATGTGGCCTCGTCATACCGGTGATTTCTCGATGTTTCGTATTTATGCTGACAAAGACAATAAACCTGCTTCTTTCTCAAAAGAAAATGTTCCAATGAAACCAAAGCAGTCCTTCAAAATCTCATTGAAAGGTGTGAGTGAAGGTGATTTCACGATGGTTTTTGGATACCCGGGAACTACTACTGAATATTTAACTTCTCATGCATTGGATTTAATGACGAAGGTTGATAATCCTCATAATATCAAAATCAGAACTAAGAAATTAGATTTGATGAGAGCGGACATGGATGCTTCTCCAATGGTTAGAATTCAGTATTCAGCTAAATATGCTGGAGTTGCTAATTCATGGAAAAGATGGCAAGGTGAGATTAAAGGTTTGGATCGATTGAATGCAATTTCCAGAAAAAAGGAATTGGAAGAAAAATTTGAAAATTGGGCCACTAGTAGTGACAATTTAAGTAAAAAATATGCTGGTATTGTAAGCGAAATGGGAGTTTTGTACGAAGACTTAACTCCAATAAGTCTGGCACGGGATTATGCAATTGAAGCTGGTATGAGAGGTGCCGAAACCGTGTCTTTTGCCTACAAATTTAAGAAATTAAGCACGCTAACTAAAAAGGATAAGAATAAGCTTGCCGATCTTGTTGCCGATTTGCAGAAATCGGGAGATGAGTTTTTTAAGAATTACAATAGACCTACAGACAAGAAGCTTTTGGCTGCTTTATTGAAGATGTATAGTGAAAATTTGGATGATAAGTATTTGCCTAAAGAGATTATAAATATTCGAGATAAGTACAACGGAAATTTTGAGGCTTATGCAGAGAAAGCTTTGTCTAAATCAGTATTTGCTGATCAAGCTAAACTGAATGAACTATTGAGTAACTATAAATTACCAATGGGTAAGCGTTTGGCTAAGGATCCGATGTTCGTTTTAGCGAATAGTATCTTCTTTTTTTATGAATCGGAAATTGCACCGGTTTATGAAAAGATTTTGGCAAAAACTACAAAGTTGCAACGTACTTATATGGCAGGCTTAATGGAAATGGAAAAAGACAGAACTTTTTATCCTGATGCCAATTCAACTTTCAGAGTTCATTATGGGAAAGTAGCTGGTTACAAAGCTCGAAATGCTGTTACCTATGATTATTATACAACGCTAGAAGGAATTATTGAGAAAGACAATCCGGAAATTTTCGATTATGATGTTCCTCAGAAATTGAGAGATCTTTATCAAATTAAGGATTTTGGAAGCTATGCAAATGCTCAAGGTGAAATGCCGGTTTGTTTTGCAGCAACCAATCATACTACTGGTGGAAATTCGGGTAGTCCGGTTTTAAACGCCAAAGGAGAGTTAATCGGTTTGAATTTTGACCGCGCCTGGGAGGGTGTAATGTCCGATTTGATGTACGATCCTGAAATTTGCCGAAACGTATCCTTAGATATTCGCTACGTGTTATTTATTGTCGATAAATTTGCCGGTGCAGGATATTTATTGGATGAGATGAATATCGTTCAGTAAGTATTTCCTGAGGGATACAAGAGAATGAATTTCTCTTGTTATTTTATAATAATTTCCTTGTACAATACAAAGGGGTTTCCTAGCATTAGGGAGCCCCTTTCCCTTGTGTAAGGGAAAGGTTAAACGTAGTGTAAGGGAAAGGTTAAACGTAGTGCAAGGGAAGGTTTGAGTGTAATGCAAGAAAAAAAATAAACCTAGTACCCGAAAAATCATTGTGACGCATTTACAATATAAATTATTAATTGCAAGGAAGGTAGTAGTCTTTTAATGGGTTGATAAATAAAATTGGGTTTGGCTCTTTTTTAAGAATACTTTTTAATTGAGTGGGGCCAGAATAGGACGCCAGCCAGCCAGGATTGCGATTTGACATGAGCACAATTAAATCGGAATTATAATTTTTCGAAAATTGGATTGCTTCCCTGTTAATGTTTTTGCTTGGGCATTCTGTTTTAACGATTTTATATTCGAACTTAAACTGCTCATACATTTTTATAGTGAAGATCAGAGTGGCCTTTATGGTACGAAGATATCCTTCTGATTTTTCATTGGGAGCAATTAGATGAATGACTGCATTGTTGAATCGACCAAAATAGCTAGC
>JAQBBZ010000018.1:0-13053 GCA_032125735.1 Labilibaculum sp. | reverse complement strand
ACAGTGTTCTGAGTAATAATTTGAATGTAAAAATAAGTGCAGGCAATTAATTTTAATTTAATTGTGGATTAACTCAGTAAATTAAATTATTAATCAGTAGTTGAGTTTAGTTTTAATCGTTAGTCTGTGAGTTGGTTATGTTGTTTTTTGTGTATGATGGAATTTTGCTAAACCAGATCATTTTTTTGTTTATCACAGCAACATAAAAAAAGGCGGGAGGATTGAATTAGTTTTTATCATTTCCATTTACCACAAAGTTTATGAGTGGTAGAGTGGGCTATAAGTACTCTGTTTTGGCATTTTTATTCAGAATTGATGAAAATTATGAGTTCACAAGTGAAAAATCGCTGGAAACGTTTGCGTAAGTCAAATATTTACGCTTATATTGTGAATCCTTTGTGATAAAAACGAAAAATACCATTTGTAATCACATTGTTTCATACTTTTTTTAATTCATCATTTATTTGGTGAGATCTTACTAACCACTACCTAATCACTAACAATCAGATCCTGCTTATTCTAAATAAGCAGGATCTTTTTTTATCCTTCTTTTTCAAATTACCTTTATAAAATAGGTTCAATATTTTTAAGGTAAAAGTCTTTTTAGGAGATGGAATGCCACTGTTGTACAATAAAAATTTAAATTTTAGGAATTAAATGGCTTTAATTGTCTGAGTTGAAAGATTTTTACATACTCGCGATGTATAGGTGGAGGAGTAACAGTCTGATTTGTAATCGTTTTCGGCGGGTGTTTTATAACACTTAAGGTTTAGGTTAAAAATAAGTCAAAGTGCTTTGATTTGTATCGAAAGACATTAAAATTTGTAGAAGGAAATATTTGATATCACACACAATATATTAACAAATAAATACTAACAATGACACCCAAGTTTAAAGCGCAAGCCGGAACTTTTGAATCAAGCGATATTATGATTCTAATTGAGCCTCTTGAAAAAGGTTCTGGTCGCAAAGTTGACATTTCTTCCACTGTATTACTTCAGTTCGAAGAAGATATTAAAGTCACTGTAAACAAAGTGCTTGATACGCTTCAAGTTGAAGATTTGCATCTTATAGCCAAAGATAAAGGTGCACTTACGCAAACTATTGAAGCACGAGTTGAAACAGCAGTTAAACGATCTTTAGGTATTCAGGAGGGGACAATGTAATGGCAAAGAGAAAACGACGATCAATGTTATACATTCCCGGTAATAATCCGGCAATGATTCAGCAAGCAGGTGTTTATGGTTGCGATGCTGTACTACTCGATTTGGAAGATGCTGTAGCTTTAAACCAAAAAGATGCTGCAAGAATTTTAGTTCGCAACATGCTTAAAACAGTCAATTTTTATGATACTGAAGTATGTGTACGTGTAAATAATTTTCATACTCCGTTTGGATTAACCGATTTGGAGGAAATTGTACCTTTACAACCTGATAATATCCGGTTCCCAAAAACGGAAACCGTAGCGGATGTTAAAGAATTCATGAAAGAAGTTCGACGCATTGAAAAGGAGCATGGAATTAAAGACCCCAAAATGACTATTCACGTGATGATCGAAACCGCTAAAGGTGTTGCAAATGTTTACGATATCGCCGCTGCGGATCCAAGAATTGATGCAATAACTATTGGAGGTCAGGATTTAACTGCGGATATGGGAATTATTAAAACTCCCGATGGAGTTGGAATTGATTATGCTCGTAAAAGAATTGTGATGGCTGGAAAAGCTAACGATTTAGACGTTTTAGATACAATTTTTGCTGATGTGAACGATGATGAAGGGTTGCGAGAAGAAACTGAGTACATTAAAAAAATTGGTTTTGCAGGTAAAGCTCTTATAAATCCACGTCAGGTTGACGTTGTGCATGATGTATTTAACCCAACTGAGAATGAGGTTCGTAAAGCATATCGCGTTTATTCTGAGTTTATTAAAAATAAAAAGGCCGGTATTGGAGTTTTTGCAATTGATGGTAAAATGGTAGATGCTCCTGTTGTTCAGAGAGCAATTACAATTTTGGAATATGCCAAAATAGATTTGAAAGAAATTGAAAAAAATGCTGGTTAATTTTTAAGCTTGGATTTAAAACGTAGACAAATGAAAAATGTAATAGGAGTTGAAATTCCTGAATATATAGAAGGCCTTGGGAAACTTGAACCTTTCCAGGGAGTTTGGAGCAGTATCATCGAAGATGAAGTTCCGGTAACCAATATTTCCCGAACCTTAAAGGCTAAGAAACCTCACACTTCAAAACTTTGTAAAAATTTAGAGGAGGCTATTAAAAAATGCAAGCCATTTGATGGAATGACAGTTACTTGTCATCACCATTTAAGAGGTGGGGATGGTGTGCTGATGCAAACCATAAAAATTCTCGATGAGATGGGAATCAAGGATATTACTTTGGCTTCTTCTTCATTAACATCTGCTCATGACGGTCTGGTTCCTTATCTGGAAAAAGGGATGATTACCCGAATTTTCACTTCTGGTATTAGAGGTGCTTTAGGAGATGCAATCTCAGTTGGGAAATTGAAATACCCAGCAGTAATTCATTCACATGGTGGACGTGTTCGTGATTTTTTAACTGGTAGAATTAAGCCTGATTTATCAGTTTTAGCTGCTTCTGCTGCTGATGAAGAGGGAAATGCAACAGGTGCTCATGGTCCATCAGCATTTGGATCCATGGGATACGCTGATATTGATGCCCGATATTCTCGTAATGTAATTATCGTTACCGATAATATGGTGGATTATCCTTGTATTCCTTCTACAGTACGTCAGCATTTTATCGATTACGTGGTAAAAGTTGATAGTATTGGTGATGCTTCAAAGATTGCTTCGGGAACTACTCGTATCACTAACTCACCTATGGATTTACGCATTGCTCGAATTGCAGCAACTGTAATTGAACATTCTGGTTTGTTTAAAAACGGAATGTCATTTCAGGTAGGTGCTGGTGGAGCTTCTCTTGCGGTTGCTAAATTTCTTCGCGAAGATATGAAGCGCAAGGAAATAAAAGGTAGTTTCATGATTGGTGGAGTAACTTCTTACGGAGTGGATATGTTGAACGAAGGTTTGTTTCATTCTATTTTTGATGTTCAATCTTTCGATGCTGCTGTAAGTACTTCCGTATTAAATAACCCAAATCATATCGAAATTTCTTGTGATCAATATGCGAATCCTAATAACTGTGGATCCATGACTAATAAATTGGATGTTGTAGTTTTAGGTGCACTTGAAGTGGATATTGATTTTAACGTAAATGTGATCACCGGTGCTTCCGGAGAAATTAGAGGAGCATCAGGAGGACATTCTGATACAGCTTCAGGAGCGAATTTAACCGTTGTTGTTTGCCCTTCTTTTCGTGGAAGGTTGCCAATTGTAAAAGATCGTGTTCACACCGTTGTAACTCCTGGCGAAAGTGTTGATGTAATTGTAACAGAAAGAGGTGTTTGTGTTAATCCATCGAAACCAAATCTTGCTGCAGCTCTTAAAAAAGCGGGACTAAAGGTTGTTGATATTCGTGATTTGAAAGAAGAGGTAGAAAAGATGACAGGTATACCTGCCGAAAAACAATTAGGCGATAAAATTGTTGCTTTGGTTGAATATCGCGACGGAACAATTATTGACGTAATTTATAATGTAAAGAATCTCTCATAAGTAGAGGCTCGTATGATTTAAATATAGTACACCCTAATTGTTTTTTACTTTTAGGGTGTATTTATAAATAGGAACAGATCCAAATGGAGAATGTCATAAAAGAAATTTTAGAGGCTAAGGAGATGCGATCGAAGGAGAGATTGAGGATTGCAGAGGTCGGAGATATTTCCATAAGTCTAAGCATAAACATTCCTGGCGCTCCAAAATCGAATAATGAGATTAATTTGTTTTTCTCAGAGTGCTTATCTGATTTAAAACGATTTTTACTTTCTCATCGAATTGTTATTGATGAGAAAAGAGAAATTATTATTCTTGACACTGCGGGTGATTTTTATTTGGTGCCTATTCATGGCAAAGAAATCTCTACAAAGCTTATAAAGGAAATTACTGAACTTTTTGAAATGGAACATTCTTTAGGCAGACTATTGGATGTGGACATAACTGATGGTAAAGGGAATCCCGTTTCGTCTGGCAAAGCCAAAAAATGCTATTTCTGCGAACAGTATCCTGCGGTGTATTGCATGAGAAAGCAAACTCATGATTATTCAGAAATGAGAAGCATCATTAAAAAAGATGTGGCCAATTTTTTAATTGAAAGATTGAAGAACCGAGTTTGTAAGGATTTGTCGGTATTTGCTCTAAAAGCACTTCTTCATGAAGTGTCTCTTTCTCCAAAACCAGGTTTGGTTGATCGATTTTCGAACGGATCGCATTCTGATATGGATTTTGCTACTTTTTTAAATTCGAGTGCTGTACTTTCTGTTTATTTTAGAGAAATAGCCGAGTTTGGATTTTCATTTTCGTCAGTCAATATAAAAGATGCATTGCCAAAACTGCGACAAATTGGTTTGCAAATGGAAGAGGATATGTTTTGCGAAACCAATGGCGTGAACACGCATAAAGGAGCCATTTTTTTATTAGGATTTTCTTTGTTTGTTAGTGCTTTGCAAATCAAGAATAACAACTTTTCCTATTCTTCATTTGTTAATCAGATAAAGGAATTGAATGGTAGTTTGGTTGAAAATGAAATGGGGAAGCAACTTTATAGTAACAAAAAAACTCATGGTGAAGAGTGTTTCGAGAGATTTGGGGAGAAAGGGAAAGGAATTCGTGGGGAAATTCAATCTGGATTGCCTTGCGTGTTTAATCATGCTATTCCTATTTTAAGTTCACATTTCGATCATATTGAAATACCAACCGATGATATTACTCAAGAAGGACTTACGCAAACTCTATTAATATTAATTGCGAACAATGATGATAGTAACATCTTGTATCGTAAAGGAGAAAAAGTTCTTGATGAATTAAAAATCATCTCACAACAGGCTTTTAATCTTTTTGGAACTCAGTATTTTAATTCAAAGTATCAGGATTTAATAGATTATTGTAGTGAGAATAAGATATCACCCGGCGGCTCAGCAGATTTGCTTGCTGTAACATTCTTTATGTATATGGTGAATAAAAAGTACAATTAGAAAGCATTTAATACGAATAGCAAATGATTAATAAAATAACATTTGTCATGGTTTTGTAGTTAATAAGTACCTTTCATAACATATAAATAAAAGGGAAATTTTGGTCTTTAATGCATATTATTGAATGTTGAAAAAAGAGTAAATAATCACACTAAATAATACTAAACTAACAAATAAGGATGGGAGTCGAGAATACAGATTATAGGGAAGAGTCTTTAGACTTACAAAATCCCTTTGATATAAAACTGGTCTCAGAATTTCTGGAGCCATTAGGTTTTGAGTTCGATCCTTTAGATGTTGATTACACGATGATTCTGTATAATTTGAATCAAGAAGTAATCGGAACGGGGTCATATAAAGGAAAAGTACTTAAATACGTTGCAGTATCTCCTAAATTTAGAGAAGGAGCAGCTTTTCCTCAAATTGTAACACATTTAATTGAATTGGTTATTAATCACCATAAAAATATCTTTGTTTATACGAAGCCTCATAATTTAGAGGTTTTTAAGGGGTTAGGATTTACCGAAATTGCAACAGCAGAGCCATTGTTCTCTGTTTTGGAATTTGGATATGAGAATATCAAAAACTATCAAGACTATTTACGATCAATAAAAAAGGATGTAAGTGTTGGAGGCATAGCATCTGTAGTCGTTAATTGTAATCCGTTTACGATTGGGCATAAGTATTTGATAGAAAAAGCTTGTGCCGAGAATAGAGTTGTGTACCTATTTATAGTTGAAGAGGATCGTTCGTCGTTTACTTTTGATATTAGATGGAGATTGATAAAAGAAGAATTGGGACACATTAAAAATCTTGTAATGGTAAAGGGTGGAAATTACGTGGTTTCAGGAACAATTTTCCCTTGTTATTTTTTGAAAGATGAGAAAAAATGTGACATTGCTGCCAAACAAGCCGAATTGGATGTAATTACCTTTTTGAATTACATTGTTCCAATTTTAAATATTAATAGAAGATACGTTGGTACCGAAATGTATTCGCCGGTTACTGCTGCGTACAACGAAGCCATGATTAAATATTTACCATCCAATGGTGTTGAGCTGTTGGAGATTCCAAGAATTTCACAAGGAGGTGCAGATAATTATATTTCGGCTTCGAAAGTAAGAAAAGCTATTCGAGAAGATCGACTGAATGAGATCTTAGGTTTTTTGCCCAATTCAACAAAAAATTATTTGTTGTCGGACGAATCTGCCGAAATTAGAGAAAAGATAAGGAGCACCGTTTCCAGACACTAAATAAAGAACCCGGATGATCATCCGGGTTTTTTTAGGCATTTAATATTATAAGCCAAGTCGCTTTCTGATAATGGTAAGCGTTGTTGGTTTTGAATTGTAGCTGTATTTCGCAAATATCAGATAGAAAAGTAATAGCAGATTAAATAAATAGTTGAAATACAATGGAATGTGGTAGTTTTTACTGGCTACGTCATCAATGAAGATATAGCATAGAGTAAAAACTTCACCCCAAAACCAAAGCCATAAAAACAGTTCGCTTAGGTCATCTGTTTTTCTTGTTTTAAATGTGAGGATTACTTGTGGCAGAGCACAAATTGCGAATAGAATGCTTCCCATCCACCCAATAATTTCATTTCCGTGCATGTTTTTGTATTTTATGCAAAAATGAACAAAACAAAGGAGAAAAATGAAGGTTTTGACTAATTTCTTTGGATTAATAGTAGTGTGCGATCATCATCAAATTTTGAGACATTGTAGATTCTTGTTAATTCTAACTCAACATCTTTGGGTTCGATAATTTTTTTGTCTTTGTTATTGTCAAGAATGTAAAACATCGCTTCGTCACCAATCATTTCATTTGTTCTGTCGTTAACAGCTTCTGTGTATCCATCGGTATAAAGGAATAGTTTATCTCCTATGTTAAACTCCTGAATTAAACTCCTGTATTTGCACTCTTTTACGACACCTAATAGGGTTCCGACAATATTTAATTGAGAAATGATTTTTTCAGTCCCGTCAAAGTAAAAAGGTCGGAGTGCTCCTGCCGATGCAATGCTAATTTTATTGGACGATGTGCAAAGAGATATAATGCTTAGAGTCGTGAATACTTCAGTAAGCTGAAGGTCTTTAAAAAGATACTCATTGATAATCTCGAGGAATTTGCCGGGAGATTCTACAAAATCTAACTCTTGTCGGTTAAGGAAAAAATTAATGGTACTTCGGATGTAGGCAATATATGCAGGAACAAAGAACCAAGCATCCCATTTTTTTCCCATTACATCACCTAATATCAGTATTTTTCTATTCTGATCCACATCAATAATTTCATAATAATCACCTCCAGGTAATTTATTGTATGGTTGATGAAGGATCTGGATACTGTAGTCGCGTATCGTATCCTGAAATTCATTTTCAAAGCGAATAGGAGATCTTTTAGCAGCTGAGTTTAGTGCGTTTAGATATTTATTCTTTAAATCTTGTTCGCGCTGAACATTTGAATTTATTTGATGAATAATAAGTTTTGGATTCAGAGTTTTGAATAGAAAACCACTTATTCTGGATTGTAAGAGTTTATCTATCTTATCCATATCATCTGGGTCAGATACAAGAATATTGATAGGTATGTGATTTGAAACAATTTCAGTAATCTTATCTAAAATTGAAATAGCCCAATTTGCCTTATCATCAATAATAATGCCCCAAGTATGAGTATTTTGAAGCGCCATAAAAAAATCAGAATCAGTATAAACAGCTGTTATGTTTGTTTTGAGGTGTTTTCGAGGAAGAGGAAAAGGTTTAATTCTGTTTGCACAATAAATTAGATTTCCCTTTTCAAAGCTGATATCATCTTTTCTAGCACCATCAAGAATATCTTTTCGTAAGTATGCTTTTTTTAAATGAGATTTGATCTTAGATATAAAGACCTTTTGTTTTATTGGTTTGGTGATGAAGTCATCCGCACCGTCATTTAAATTTTTAATCCATGTTTCTTCCTCGTTATTTCCAGATAGAAAAATAAAAGGAGTGTGTTGGTATTCAGTTGTTTGCCGTAGTCTTTTAACCAGTTCGTTGCCATCCATTAATGGCATATATAAATCTGATATTATAAGGTCAAAATGCTGGTTTTTAGCTTGATCAATGGCTTCTATTCCATTTCTCGCAAGACTTGTTTGATACCCCAAGCCTTTTAGAGTAAACTCAATAAACTTTAGGATAACTATGTCATCATCAACTACGAGTATGTTTGGCGAGCCTTTTGCCATATCAGTGTTTTATTCAACTGATGAAAAGCTGTTCACACATGCAGTTTGGTCTTGCAAAATATCAAAAATAGAATCCAGTTGCATTAATTCGATCAGTTCCATTACATCTTTATTAATATTACAAAGTTTTATAAAACTCTTGTGTTCTTTTGAGGTTTTTAGAGCCGATAAAAGTGCTCCAAATCCAGAACTGTCAATAAAGCTAATTTCCTCAAAATCAACAATTAATTTAGATTTAGGTTGGGATAAAAATTCATTCATTTTTTCCTTGGCAATATTTGCATTTAAGGCATACAAACGATTGGTTTCTCCCAATTTCATTATTGTTATAGAATTTACCTGTTTGGTTTCAATATTCATAGCAGTAAAATATGGTTGATTTGATTAAAGTTGATCTAAGGTTTCTTTTAATTCTTTTATAGCCAAAGGACATTGTGATAAAAATTCCTCAACTAATGCAGGAATATGTATTAATTCAATGTCATTCATGGTTTCATTTTTTACATTATTCCAGTTTTTTTCATCTTGAATAGTAAATTCAATGCTGTTCTCTTTTTTAAGTTGCAACTCAAATTTTAGATTTCCTTTTGAAAAATGTTCCAATTGGTCTAAACAATCTCCGGAATATTCCATACCCATAGTTCGGACTGATGATTTTGCTTTATGAGCAAATGCCCCTAGTTCTTGCCAATTTTTGGCATTGAAACTACTTGATATTTCTTCTTCAAATTCGGGGATTTGTTCTAAAAAAATATCAATCATTTCACCAATGATGGTTTTGTCATTTCCCGACATCTCCTTTAAATAGGACAAGTCGGTAATCTTTTCACCTTGAGTCATTCAGTTGAAATAAGCTTGTTATATTTAACTTTTATTTATCTGTTTTAATAAATTCACCTTTTATATCGATAAAAAAAGCGTGCTAAATATTGAGTAAAATCTTCCTTATCGTATATGCAATAATACTAATTTATTTTCAATTTACCTATTGCATTGGCTATTCCGTTGTGCTTTAAATCCTTGGTTTTATTGATCGTTTATTGATTATAATTTGTTTGCTTTTAAAATATTTACTTGATTAATAATATTGATTAAACTCAACAAAATATATTTTTTTTCGTATGTTTAATTTTCAAGAAATTTATTCAAACGCAATTATAACCTAATGTCTATGATTTGGAAGTTTACTAGCACTGTTTTTTTATTCGTTTTATTGTTCTCTGGGAATTTGATTGGACAAGGATTATTATCAGTGAAAAAATCAGAATTTATTGGTGGTGAGCCTAATAGGAAACAGGCTTATGCGCAAGTGAGAGAGGCTGTGGGGCTTTATGAGAAAGGTATCGGATATGTTGCACAAAGTTTAAATCTATTTTTAAGTGCACGAAATTCAAACGATTCTAATCCTGAATTAAATTATAATATTGGAGTTTGTTATTTAATCACTGGGCCACGAGAAGAGGCTTTGTCTTATTTGCAGTCCGCGCAATCAGCTAATGCGGATATTAGTGCTGATATTCATTTTTTAATTGGACTGGCTTATAAATATCAAAATAATTTCTCGGAGGCTATTCTTCATTTCAAAATGAATAAAGAGCTAATTGAACAGAATAATTATAAAGAACAAAAAGAACTTTTACCTATTAGTGATAAACACATTCAGGAGTGTAGAAATGGTCGATTGTTCATGGACAATATTGCAGATGTCGAATTGCAATCAGTAGGGGATGTAAATTCACAATTTGATGAGTTTAATCCTCAGATAGTTGACAATAGTCTTTTCTTTAGTTCTCGACGCGGATTAGATGAGAATAATAGATCGCCTGAAGATCAAAAATTCTTTGAAAAACTTTTTAGATCAGACAAAAATGGATCAGCCTGGAGTCAGGCTAATGAGGAGAAAAATAATTTGGGTGAAAATGTAAATTCTACATTGCTCTCAAAATTTGACGATAATCAGTTTGTGTTTTATAATAGTAATTCTGGTGCGGGTGATTTGTTTTTGGCCGAAAAAGTGAAAGACAAATGGAAAATTGGGAAAGCAATTAAATTCATAAACGAAAATGATTCAAGAGAGAGTTCTGCAAGTGTTCCTCAATCGAGTGATGAAATTTATTTTGTAAGTAACCGCAAAGGAGGTTTTGGTGAGTGTGATATATATTATTGCAAAAAGGAGTCGGAGTCTAAATGGTCTAAGCCGGTAAATATTGGCGGAGAAATTAATACCGAATATGACGAAGGGGATGTATTTGTAAGTGCCGATGGAACAAAGCTGTTTTTTAGCTCAAAAGGACATAATACCATGGGTGGATATGATATTTTTAGATGTGATCGTCAGGAATCTGGAGTTTGGGGGAAACCACAAAATCTAGGATACCCAATTAATAGTTCTGATAACGACATCACTTATTGTGAAGATTCTGACGGTGTTTTTTATTTTGCATCTGAACGTAGCGGAGGTAAAGGAGGATTTGATATTTATTGTCAGAAAATACCTGAACCAATAATTGAAGAGATGATTGTTGAGGAACCAATAGTTGAAGTTCCTGTTGAAGAAATTATTGAAACGAGAATTGAAGTTCCAATCACGATTCCTCTGATAAGTGCAAAAAGTGAGACCGTTGCAATCGTCGCAACTCCTGAAAGACAAGAATTAGTGGAAGAGGATTTTGTTTATCGTGTTCAAATTGCTGCAGCAAGAAAGGAAATGAACCCCAAGGATATTTTTAACAGATATAAAGGGGGAGATGTTGTTGATCATTTGTTTGTGGAAGACTGGCACAAATATACTATTGGAGGATTTTTAACTTTTAAAGAGGCTGCAGCATATAGAGATTCTTGCGGAGTTAAGGATGCTTTCGTTGTTCTGTTTAAAGGAGGTTATCGACTGGGAATTGCAAGAAGACCTTTTGAAGGAAACTAATGCATTTGTGCAAACGATATTTGAGAAAAATTTTTACATTTGCAGAAGCTAACGCAAACATAATTAAACAACATTTTTCTCAGGTAAATCTTTTTCGAATAAGTCATTGGGTTTTATGATTATTCGAAGATTTGCCCAAAATACTTAAACAAATGAAAAGAACAGCATTCACTAGCTTTCATGAAGAATTAGGTGCTAAAATGGCACCATTTGCTGGGTATAATATGCCTATTGAATATACCGGAATTAACGATGAACACAAATGTGTTCGTGAAAAATTAGGGGTTTTTGATGTTTCTCATATGGGAGAGTTTTGGGTGAAAGGCCCAAAAGCTTTTAGTTTTGTCCAAAAGCTTACTACAAATGATGTTGCTGCACTTACTGATGGAAAAATTCAGTACAGTTGTTTTCCAAACGGTAAAGGCGGAATCGTTGATGATTTATTGGTGTATCAGATTGATCGCGAGACTTATTTATTAGTTGTAAATGCCGCAAATATTGAGAAGGATTGGAATTGGTGTTGTAAAAATGCTGAGGAAATGGGATTGAAAATTGGAACTGAACTTTATAATGCTTCTGATGAAATTTGTCAGTTGGCAGTACAGGGACCACTAGCGTTGAAAGCAATGCAAAAAATTGTAGATCGCCCTATTGAAGATATGGAGTATTATACATTTCAAAAAGTAACGATTGCTGGAATCGAAAATGTAATCTTTTCAACTACAGGTTATACCGGTTCTGGAGGATGTGAGATTTACGTTTCAAATGAAGATGGCGTGAAGCTTTGGAATGCTGTAATGGAAGCAGGAAAAGAATTTGGAATTCAGGCAATTGGTTTAGCTGCTCGAGATACATTGCGTTTAGAAGTTGGTTTCTGTTTGTACGGAAATGATATTGATGATGATCATTCTCCAATTGAAGCAGGTCTTGGTTGGATTACCAAATTTGTGGATGGAAACGATTTTATTGATCGTGAGTTTTTCGAGAAACAACAAGAAGAAAAGCCAAAACGTCGACTAAAAGGTTTTGAACTGATTGACCGAGGAATTGCTCGTCACGGATACAAAATTGAAGATGCTGAAGGAAATGAAATTGGCGAAGTAACTTCTGGTACAATGGCTCCAATGGTGGGCAAATCAATTGGACTTGGGTATGTTAAGGAAGGTTTTTACAAACTTGATACCGAGATTTTTATTCGTGTTAGAAACAAAGCGATTAAAGCTAAAATCACAAAAATTCCTTTTTATAAGGCATAAAGAGATTTTATTAATGATCATAGAATAAGCAGATGCATGTTGATGTATCTGCTTATTTAGTTATTAATCCAATTATTCATGGGGTATTTAAAACATAAATTCATGTATTTGACATGGTTTTTAAGGATCAAGCAGGAAATTTGGGGAGAATAAATAAAAGTTATAATTTCGTTTGAGTTTATAACCATTACCTATGTCAGAGAATATACACTTTGAAAGTATTGTACGCTTTCTACTCCCATCCGATTTACTTGATTATTTTGAAATCACCTCAGTAAGAAGCTATAAGGATAAACTAGCTGTTCACTTGAGTGAGAAAAATATAATTCCTGAGGAATATTCTGATCAGGAATTGCTTTCTAAAGGCTTCTTACCTGAAATTTGTATTCAGGATTTCCCTATTCGGGACAAGGGTTTGTTTCTGTATATTAAACAACGAAGATGGACTGTAAGAATAAGTGGAAAAATTATTACCCGAAATTGGTCATTAGCAGCTAAAGGAACTCGATTCA
>JAQBBZ010000017.1:0-6164 GCA_032125735.1 Labilibaculum sp. | reverse complement strand
CCCTCTTTCTTCACTCTCATTAAGGTATTTAGATGCTTTTTACCTCGAGTAGTTACGGCATCCGGAAAACGGGCATATTCCCCAACTTTCATACTCACATTTTTCACTTCAATAAAGCACTCTTCTTTCTCATTCGAAGCAAAAACATCAAAGCGACTATCATCGAATTTCACTTCTCTTTTTACGAACGAATATCCTCTTAAATCAGCAATTTCGTGATTTTTTACTGCTTCGTAAACCAGTAGGTTCGGTACAGCAGTATTAATTCCAACCCAAGAATCATTAATCCTGATCATTTCCCAGGTATACTTTGTTTTCCGTTTGGGATCATCAACGTAAGTTAAGTACACCTCTGCTCCTTCTTCCAAACAAGATTTCATGCTCCCCGAATTAGAGGTATGTGCAACAACAATTTCCCCGTTATCCAACTCTACATCAGCTAAAAATCTTTTGTATCGCTTTATTAATCGACCATGTACTAGTTTATCGGGAAAAATCATACATCTATTTTTGTTAGAAAATCAAAGATAAGCAGATTTCTCCTACTTTTGTGAAGCTAAAAAGATTTGAATTTGAATGATGCCAACTGAAACTGCACCTAAAATATTTATTTATAATCCTACTTGTGAAATGGCCATTGCTAACGGAACGGTTAGCTTTATGCCCAACAAAACCTTAACCAAGTTTAAGCAGGATCTGGATGTTTTGCCGCTGTTTTTTGCGGATAAAAACGATACCGTATTGGTTCATCAATTACCCGATCAGGAATTCCTTACGCTTTTGGAAAATGCAGGAGTATCTGTACCAAATTTCAAACAACTCACACTTGCATTAACCGATTCTGCTTTTATTCAAATGGCAAAAGACAGTCTTCATCCTTGGGGATGGAGTCCCAGAATTCATCATATCCTCAAGCCTTTTAAAGAGTCGTGCAGTAAGCGTTTTTTAGATCAGCCAAACGCTTTCTGGAAAGTAGAGCATCGTGATTTGTACAGTCGTAAAAAGGCACTGGAACTTGTAAAAGAGGCAATTAATCGTTGTGAGAGCTCCTTATTTATTGATATAGATCAGACAGCCCAAATTTGCACAAGTGTACATGAGATTGAAACGCTAATGCACCAATGGAAGCAGATCGTAATTAAAGCACCTTTTAGCTCGGCAGGCAGAGGTTTGCAGATTCTACGTCATACCACTTTAAATGAGTCAATAATTCAATCAATTAACAGTGTAATTGCTTCGCAATGCTATGTGATGGTTGAACCTTTTTTAAATAAACAGTTCGATTTTTCGCTTCAGTATTACTGCGACGGAAAAGGGGAACTGAATTATTTAGGATTAGGATTTTTTGAAACTGATTCGAAAGGACAATATTTGAGTAACTATCTGGGTGGTATTCCAGTGGAAATGGAAGCATCTTTAACTAAAAACCAAATTCACGAACTGCAGACTTGCATGACGGAAGTTCTTTCATCCTCGGATATTGCAAGCAACTACACAGGTTATTTTGGAGTTGATTGCATGCTTGTTTTAGATCGTGATGAGAAGCTTAGAATTCATCCGTGTTTGGAAATTAACCTTCGATACAACATGAGCACTTTGGCTCTTTTTCTAAACAAAAAAATTCACACAGGTACAAAGGGCAATTTTAGAATCTTCAATCAATACAAAGCAAGTTTCGATCAATTTCATCTGGAAATGGCCAAGAAACACCCGCTTGAAATACAAGATGGAAAATGGCGAAGTGGATATCTGCCATTGGTGAGTCCATTTCAGAATAAAACTTTTGGTGCCTATATCTTACTTGAAAAGCAGTAAACCTTACAAGCTACATTAACTAAAAAATCCCCTTCTTGCAAAAGAAAGGGATTTCAAAAACTTGTTTTATATTAATGCTGATGATGCTCTTCCTCTCCAAAATACAGATGAGAAAAATCAAGAACAGACTTATTTAATTTCTCGATGTATTTTAAGTCGGTTGTCTGTTTCGAATTCATTGCATAAACACAAATTTCATGCAAAACAGCCAAAAGTTTGGCATTTTTCTTTTGAACTTCAGGATCATCCGAAACTTTCACTCTTTGAAACATGAAATATTGAGTTGCAATTTCCTGTATCTTTTTAGCATGATCTTCCTTATTGGTAATCCATCGTACCAACTGATTATAATCCACTTCTTCTTCAGATGATAATTCATTGATCATTTTCATACTTTTCTCGATGGTAGCGATGTGCTCCGACAGCAAAACTACACGAACAGAATCAGCGTAAATACCGCAGGGAATTTCGCAATGAGCATAGGTTTTATTTGAAGTGCCAACCAAGAGCATGAACAATAATATGATGCCTGCTCCAATTTTTAATTGCATTGTTTTCATGGTAACCAATGTATTTTAGTGAATATTCAAACTTCTTATTTAAAATTAGTCTAAACATTCATAATACAAAAATTTTACAACAGATATCTATGATCTAAATTCACAAAATAATTTAACTGCCCCCTTTTTTAAAACAAATCAAATTCTAACCAGCTCCGTTAAACCAATCTTTAAAGCTGCCTACCTTTTCTCTGCTTACAATAAGTTCCCGATCAAATTCCTGCGATAAATCAACCTTTAGGCGGGAATTTGAATACAGCAACACACCACTTATTGAATTGATATTAACGATAAAGGAACGACTGATTCTGCAGAATTGCTCAGGATTTAATAAATCTTGCAGCTCTTCCATTTTATAATCAATAATATACCGATTCCCCTCTTTTAATAGAATAAACACGTCTCTTCCTTCAGCATAAAAAACCGAAATATCCTCTGCCTTAAAAGATCTTAGCTTCTCTCCAATTTTCACCATAAAGCGGGTCTTGTAATTTTTCTGAATGGTAGCCAAAGCATTACTCAACTCCTCAAAATTCCTCATTTCCCCCGTTCCTGTCAAAGATTCCTTTAGATTCTCCAATTTTTTCAAACTGGTATACAGGTTATCAAATGTTACTGGTTTTAACAAATAATCGATACTATTTAATTTAAAGGCATTTAAAGCATATTCGTTGTAAGCAGTTGTGAAAATGATCGGCGTTTGTACCTGCACCCTATTAAATATTTCGAAACTCAATCCATCCACCAAATGAATATCCAAAAAAATCAAATCAACTTTATTCGTTGGATTTCCCAGCCAAATAGAGGAATCGGTAACTGAATCGAATCGATCGATGACCTTTATTTTGGGGTCGTACTTATGCAGCAGACGCTCCAACTTATCGGCAGCCAACACTTCATCTTCTATAATAACTACATTCATGATTTTGGGGATATATGATTTAGTAATTTGCTAGTCTTCCAGGTTAATTTTTGGAATGAAAATTTGGGTAAACTCTCCATTTCGATCCCAAACAAGCTTCTTATTTGAATAAAACCCAATCGCTTTCTTCAGAGTTTCCATTTGAAAAGACAATTTAGGAACCGGTGTTAATCGCTCTGAAGACAGAAACTGAAATACAATGTAATCATCCTTTTCATTCACATCAACAAGTAACTTAGTATTCAAATCAACCATTTGCGAATATTCAATCATTTGCAACACTTGCAAAATGGTATTGGGAACAATATGAATTTCTCTAACCGAAGATTCGATATTCCAATTTACAATAAAATTGTTGTTGTAATTATTATTTCTGATTAGTAAATACTGATCAAGCTTTTGAATTTCTTCTTCAAGCGTAATAATTTCTGAGAACCTGTTCCCCAATATTCGTCTGTAGAATAAGGCCAAATGATCAATAAACTTTTCGGCCTGATCAACTTCATTTTTCCGAATCAGACTAATCACACTTTCCAGTGATTGAAATAAAAAATCAGGATTAAGCTTATTCTTAAACACTTCCAGTTCGAATTCAATATTTTTCCGATTCATTTCTTCCTTATGCAAAAGAAGCGAGTTTTGCTGATCGAGAAAGCGGATGCTCAGGTAAAAAAGATGATATAAAATCCCCACTAAAGTGAATACAATGAGAAATGAGGTAAGTTCCGCTCGAAACTCACTTAAACCCAGAAAATAAATGAAATAAAGTGAAAAGAAGGCGAAAACAAGAAGCAGAGTGATGAGAAAACTACCCGTAAATAAAAAGATGGCTTTCAGTAAAACCCGCTCTTTTAAATAAGCTATTTTTTCTGTTTTGTGAATCCAAAATCGGTACACCTCAAACAGTGAAAAAGTTACTATTCCTAAAAAAGCCAATTCTTCCGGACTAAAATTATTTGTAATTTCTGAGAGCCTGTCAAATATTAATAATATGAGCAGGTATACAAATACGGCAACCAAAGGTGGTGCAAATATCCTGTAAAGTATGTGGTTTAAATAATTAGTCTTCATAATTAACAGCCTGGTCTAATGGTTTTGCATTTCAATTGAGAAATCAGAGGTAAGCTGACTTTAAAGTGTTCGTTTTTATCCAGAAGTATTGTTTCGTCAGTAAAATATGAATATCGTTTTCGAATGTTTTCTATTCCGATCTGAAATGATTCCGGTTGCTCCCGCAAGGGATTGATATTGTTCCGAACACACAAATAGTTCTTCTCAGAATCAATTTCCACCGAAAGCGGTGTTGTTTGCGATATCAAATTGTGTTTAATTGCATTTTCGATAAGCATTTGAACACTTAAAGGTGGCACATAGCTTTTTAAAATTGCTTCGGGCAGGTTGATTTTCAATTCGTATGCTTCCTGAAACCGAACCTCTAACAGATAGTTATAAGCCTGAACAAAGTCGAGCTCCTTTTGCAAAAGAATTAAGGGTTGATCGTTCTGCTTGAAAATAAAACGATAGCTTTCAGCAAACATTCGAATGAAGCGTTCTGCTTTTTCGGTATCCTTATAAAGCAGCGATGAAATTGTATTGAGGGAATTGAACAAAAAGTGTGGATCCAATTGAGATTTTAAAGCCTCGAATTGCAGATTAAGCTGATTGTTCATCATCTCAGCCGAACGTATCTCTTCTGCCTTCATTTGATTGTATGAATACACGACAAAATCCAAAAGAGAATACACAAAAACCAAAATAAAAAGGATGAGTACCGTTTTGAAGAATTCATCTTTATACATCAACCAAAACTGAGAATAAGTTAGTTCGGTACGCAGAGAGATTAAAAACATTTCGGAATAGATCGTTACCAGCATTAAACCTACCACATACAGTAAAATGCATTGAATCAAAAATCGAAGAGAATGCTTTTGACGCCAGTTGAAATTCCGGTTTAAATACTGCCCGATTCCCAATGCCGAGAAACCAGCCCACAAACCAAATACAGCGCTGGGTAAATATCCGTTGAATTTAAATTCAGCACCCGGTAATTCGCCCACATGACCATAAAAAGCCAACAGGTAGCAAAGAATTCCTAAAACAGGACTGATAATAAAAAAACGCAAGTACTTATTCATTCGTATTCTGGGATTTTTTTGCCAAGCTAATTTCCAATTAAAGATAAGCTAATCAATTTTGTTTCATAGTGTGTGTGCATTCAAATTCGTTCTAACCAATTTTACACCTGCTAAACACCAATAGAAAACCGTTGACCTAAGCGCTGAATTTCATCCTAAAATTATTTTATTTTATTACGGGAATATATTGCCTTCATCACCTTCCCGTAATCATATTCAGAACTGATCTCCTGAGTTGCATGAATTAATGCCTCCTGAATCTTATTGTTCTCCAAATCCAATTTCTGACTTGCCTTGATTAAAAAATTTACCAGTTCGTAATTTGAAGAAATATTCTCAGCTTTCGAAATTAAAGTCACCTGCTGAGCAAGGGTCAATTCATCTTCATTTAGTAATGAATTGTAAAATTTACTTAACTCATAAGATGAAGAAATATGATCCGATGCCTTTAGTAAAAAGTCAAAACGCTCTGCACCTAAGGCCTCATATCTAATCAACTGATTTAATATTTGCGTGTAGGAATAATCAGACGATATCTCTTCTGTCAATTTATTAAATACGTCCAGATTCGACTTATTCAGCAAACCTCTCTTTATCAGTAAACCAACAACCTGTGTGATTTCATAATCGGACGATATGCTGTGAGTCAACTCAATTATTTTATCCAGGTTCTTTGCTGAGAGTCCATCTGCATTTATCAATGACTTAATGATCTGAGATTTTTCGTAATCC
>JAQBBZ010000016.1:0-6010 GCA_032125735.1 Labilibaculum sp. | reverse complement strand
CTTCTAATCTATGTTACAAACGAATATAGCAAGAGGCGAACTCAGAAAAATCTATTGGCCTTAGAGAAGATCGTTTCAGATAGAACCATGGAGCTACAAAAGGTTAATGAAAATTTAGTAATTGCGAATATTTCGAAAGATAAATTTCTATCTATCATTGCGCACGATTTGAGAAATCCATTCAATGCCATTCGCGGCTTTTCATCGATTCTAATGAAAGAATCTGATATTTTATCGAAAGAGGAAAATGACGAGTTGATAGAAACCATTTATCGAAGTTCTGATGATACATTTAAGCTTTTGGAAAGCTTATTGGAGTGGGCTAATGTTCAAAAGGGAAATTTTAAATTAAATGTGGAAGAGTTTGATTTGAAAGAGCTTCTGGAGAAGAATTTAGGTATCCATAAGAGCTTAGGAATGTTGAAAGAGCTTGATGTAAAGGGTGAATTTGATCCTATAATTGTGAAAGCTGATAAGGCGATGATAGATACTGTAATTCGAAATTTAATATCGAATGCAATTAAATTTTCATTTCCGGGGCAAACCATAGAATTAAAGTCTTACGTGATAAATGGCGATGTTGTGATTCAAGTTTCTGATCAGGGTGTTGGGATGACAGAAAAGCAATTGAACCAACTTTTTAAGATCGATACTGTTTTTACCAGTGAAGGTACTGCAAATGAAACGGGTACTGGGTTTGGCTTAATGCTCTGTAAAGAATTTGTAGAACTTAATGGGGGTGAAATTTGGGCCGAGAGTGTTAAAGATAAAGGAACTAGTTTCTTCTTTTCAATACCAAAAATAAAATAGCTTTAGCCTGAAGAACTTCTGAGAAGTTTTTGCTGAAACTTGTAATCTGTAACAATAATCATTCTAAAAGATGTTATTTGTAGGTTTTAGTGTGTTATTTTAAGACAATTCGTAATTATTTCCTAATTTTGCCTTACAACTTAAATAATTGGGACTAATTATCCTGAAACACATTCACTAAAAACATATTGAAGATGATTACACGTTTGGAGCAAATCATTGATGTTCTTAAAAGCAAAGAAAAGAAGCGTTTGGTAGCTGCTTATGCCAACGATTCACATACTATTGGAGCCGTAAATGATGCAGTACAACTTGGTATTATTGATGCTACTTTGGTTGGTGACAGAAAAACAATTGAGAAAACCTGTGCTGACCACAATTTTGACATGAATAGGTTTACTATTGTGCATGAGCCGGATGAATTGAAAGCAGCTCAAAAAGCCGTTGAGTTAATCAACAATGGCGAAGGTGATATGATCATGAAAGGTCTGGTTAGTACAGACAAATACATGAAGGCAATCTTAAACAAGGAAACCGGATTAATGCCTCCAAGAGCCGTTTTAAGTCATGTGACTGTAATGGAGAATCCTAATTACCACAAATTGTTGGTGGTGAGCGATGTGGCCGTTATTCCTCAGCCCGATTTAGATCAGAAAATTGCGATAACAAACTATGTGATAAATGTTGCGCGTGCCTTGGGTATCGAAAAACCAAAGGTTGCTATAATTGCTGCATCGGAACAAGTATTGCCTAAAATGGAGGCTTGTGTTCATGCTGCTATCATTTCGAAAATGGCAGACCGCGGACAAATTAAGAATGCTTACGTTGATGGACCTTTGGCAATTGATGTTGCTATCGATAAAGAATCAGCGGAGATTAAGCAATTAGATTCAATGGTGGCCGGTGATGCAGATTGTATGGTATTCCCAAATATTGAATCGGGTAATGTATTTTACAAGGTGAATACCAAATTGGCAAATGCTGAGCTGGGAGCAATGGTTGTTGGTGCTAAATGTCCTGCAATTCTTTCTTCTCGTGGTGATAGCGTGAAAACCAAATTGTATTCTATCGCTTTGGCGGCTTTGGTAGCTTCAAAATAAGTAACAAGGATAAAGGAACAAGTGGCAAGGATTAAGTATCAAGTAATAAAGGGCAAGTATTGCGTTTTGTCTTGATACTCATTTTCATATTTAACCTCTAAAATCTCAAAAACATGTCCCCAATACGTTCACTCGATCAAATGGTTGATCATCTTCGCGAAAGTGGTAAAAAGAAAAAAATTGCAGTCGCATACGCTCAGGATCCAAATACAATTGGCGCAATTGCCAGGGCTATAGCAGAAGGATTTGTAGAGGCTGTTATGATTGGCGACGAAGTGGAGATTAGAAATAAAGCCAAAGAGGAAGGAATTAACCCTGATATTTTTACCATTGTTCATATTCCTAACGATGTGGCGGCTACTACCGAAGCTGTGCGTATGGCGCGTGCCGACGAGGTGGATGTGGTGATGAAAGGTTTGGTAGGAACAGATAAATTTTTGAAAGCAGTCTTAAACAAAGAGCATGGTTTGTTGCCTCCAAAAGCGGTAATGAGCTACGTTTGTGCATTGGATTTACCCAAGTACAACAAACTTTTATTTGTTTCGGATACAGCCGTATTGCCTTTTCCTGATTTGAATCAGAAAATAGCCATGGTGAATTATTCCGTGAAAATGGCTCGAAGGTTCGGAATCGAAAAACCAAAAGTGGCCTTAATTTCGGCAACCGAGAAACCAAATGCTGCGTTTCCATCCAGTATCGATGATGCAATTATCTGCAAAATGGCCGATCGGGGTCAGATAAAAGATTGCATTGTTGATGGGCCTTTGGATGTTTTCCTAGCTTGCGATCCTGCTTCGGTTGAAATTAAAGGAATTCCAACACCAATTAATGGTGAGGCTGATTGTCTGGTATTTCCATCACTGGAAGCGTGCAATTCGTTCTATAAAGGACTGATGCTGTTTGCAGGTGGCGAACTGGCTGGTTTAATTCAGGGAACGATAAAGCCGGTGGTGGTAATGTCGCGAAGCGAAAGCGAAAAATCAAAATTCTATTGCATTGCACTGTCGGTTTTAATGGCAGACTAAAATAATTGGTAATTATCAATTTAGAATTGAAGAGGCACGAACGATCGTGTCTCTTTTTTTTTGTTTGATTAATTCAATAACCACTAAAAAAGTTTAACCACGAAGGAAACGAAGTACTGCACAAAGTGACACAAAGATAAAAAATGAAATGTTTTCAGGGTGAAAAAATAATTACACCACAGAGAAAAACGAGGTGTAATTATTTTCACTATTTACTATGCACACGATTTTTCTTCAGCCATGGTTTTATTCCTCCTCATGCTTACCAATAGTGATTGGTGTTCCTTTAATTCCTGCGTAAAAAACAATGATCTCGGCAGGTACAGTTCCCTCATTTTTCCCGTAATGCCATTGGTTTACTAATTCAACAATAGATTCCCCAGCTTTAAGGTGAAGCGTGTCATTGGTCTCACTAATTACAGTTAATTCACCTTTTAATAAAACACCCGCGTTAATTTCAGGATGTTTATGCAACTCCAGCTTTGTTTTTGGGGGGATAATTATTTTCAAAATAGTTACTTCTGCATTGCCATCAGGATATTTTGGAAGTGCTGTGCCATTCCAGCTTTCAGATGTTTTGCTTAAAGTAATAACTTCGGTTTTGCTTGTTTCTCTTGGAGTGCAAGCAAACAACAGTAGGCTTGGTAATGAAAATAGGATCAGTAATTTTTTCATTTTAAATAGTTTGTTGATTCAAATTTGTTTGTAAATGCTTCGATTAGTGATCTGCAAGAGAAGTCTGACGGTCTTACTAAGTTTCTTGCGCGATTTTAGTGAGTTGACTTCCCAAACTGCCAACCAAGCGCGGTACAACACGATGCAATTGTGTGGGAGTGGGGGCTGGTCTCGTCGGGATTATTTGTACTAATTATTAAACTGCTCGTCAACTCCCATGGCAATTTAGCTTTTATTAGTCAGTCTTTTTTGTTTGGTATTAATGCCTGAGTTGGAATCATTCTATCGTTCTGATTATAAATACAAGCATGCGCTTATTAACTCTTTATCTCAAGAAATAGCCTTAAATTTTCAATTAGCACTTTTTGTTCAGTATCAAGAGTTTCCAGATTATCTATTAAAAGGCCAACTTGAAATAATAAATAATCGAAATCAGGATGTTTGTCTGTTTTATTCTTAAATAATAGTAATAGGTCATCACTTATTGACTTATCTAGTTCTTTGATCCATTTTTGGGATTCATAATTTGCTACAATTTTTGACACCAGTTTATAATTTAAATCTTTTAATATCCCGGTATATTTAGCGGTTTCATAACCAATGTTGTTTACGCTTAAGTTCTGATAATTGATAGAAAGAGGGCCTGAGATAGCATTTTTACTATTTACTCTGGTAAAAGTCGTACGTAAAGTATCCAAATTCAATATTGTGACTTTTATATTTTCATTATTATCCTTTACCTCATTCATAATTGTAATTAATACCTGCTTTTGGGTAGCGCGTTCTTTAATACGTACACCAATATTACTTATCCAAAAAGCAATCACGATACCCAAAATTACTATGCTAAGGTGCTTGAGATATTCTTTAAAGTTCATGTCATTAAATTTTAAAACAATTATTTATTTCAGTAGTTACTCCTTCTAAATTTGCACACAATGCAATTGTGCAGTAGCGGGAAAAAAAATATTAGGATGTGCAAAGCTTACTTTTATTGTGCACCCTTTTCTCAATTGCAATCTACAGCTTTAAGGATTTCTTTTCCGTTCTCGTCCTTGATCATCTGATAACCGTTTTCAAGTAAATATTTTAAATTATTTCGTCCATTTACATGCCATAGCAAATAGCCGTAAGCACACCTATTTATTCTTCCTTCTTCAAATTCATCCTTTATTAATATTTTCAATTCTTCCCAGTAAATTTTAGGAGAGTGAATTAAGATTATCAGAGCACTGAATTCAGGATCTTTAAATTCTTTTTTGTAATATTTTTTAATTCGATCATTTGAAGGGAAACCATATTTCACAGTTATTTCGATCACTTTTTTTGTGTGTATTGAGTCAAAGGGGTCGATGTAGTTTTTCCAGATGTAACGACTTAAAGTATCAGACGAAAAGCCTCTATTATCTCTTTCAACTTCCTGCAAGGCATCCGATAAACTTTCGATTCTGTTGGTTTCAGTCTTATCAAAAGTGGCATACATTGTATATTTTCTTAATGTTTGGTCGTAACCGAGCATAAACTCCAATTGCTCTACAACTTCACAAATATTATTTTTTAACAAAGAATCTTTAACAGACTGTGCGTAAAATACGGAGGGTGATAAGATCATTAATACTAATAACTTCAATTTCATTCTATGGTTTCTTTTTAATGGTATACAATGCCTGGCAGTATTACCAGGTTGGGGATTGCCCCGCTATCGCAAGCTGGCATTATTAGTATTCAACAAATCCATTTAAAAACAATTCAATATCATTTTGGTAATCATTAAATAAGTTCTCACCTGTATAGGCCAACAATTGAATTGTCCCGTTAGAATTTGAATAATAATACCCGTAATAGGTGAACCTCATGCCTTGTATTGTGCCTGACATCTGCAGCATAAGGACTTGTATACCATTAATGTTTCTATACTCTTCTTTTGTAAGCTTTATATCTGGTGCTGCTCCTTTTGCATTTTCAATTGCAATTCCTTTTAAAGTTTCAATGGGTATCTGTATTTTTTCTGAAATCAACATTGCATACAAATCATCCCCCTTCTTCTGAAATTGAAATTCAAAAGCATCGTTATCTGTTCCCTTTGTAAAACTCCAACTTTTAGGATTCATCCAAATTCCTATATTCAGCTTTTTACTCTTAACTAGGAATGTGGATTTTGCATCTTTTATAAATTCTTTATTATTAATGGAGATTTCGGAATTCTCTATAATACTATCATTAAGATATTGCCATGTACCGTCTGTATATAGAATTACTTCATCTCCCGTATCGGTTATTGCATTAATCTGGGCATTAATCAACTGTGCCGACATTATTATTAATACAGTTAAAACTATTTTCCTCATAAATCTTATTTTTAGATAATTATTTTTTGAACATGTTTGTTTCAATCTCTAT
>JAQBBZ010000015.1:0-2533 GCA_032125735.1 Labilibaculum sp. | reverse complement strand
TTAAATCGTCCGGCTGAAACTGCTCAGGAAGCAATCCAATGGGTTTACATGGGATATCTTGCTGCCGTAAAAGAGCAAGATGGTGCTGCAATGTCATTGGGTAATGTTTCAACTTTCCTTGATGCTTATATCAACAGAGATCTTGAAGCAGGTTTTATTACCGAAGAGTTTGCTCAGGAAATGCTTGACCAATTCGTAATGAAATTGCGTATGGTTCGTCACCTTCGTATGAATGCTTACGATGAGATTTTTGCCGGTGATCCAACCTGGGTTACAGAGTCGATCGGTGGTAACACAATTGATGGAAGAACAAAAGTAACCAAGACTTCATTCCGTTTCTTAAATACACTATATACTCTTGGAGCTTCTCCAGAGCCAAACATGACCGTTCTTTGGTCGGAGAAATTACCTGAAGGATTCAAAAGATTCTGTGCTCAGATTTCTATCGATACTTCTTCTATTCAGTATGAGAATGACCAGTTGATGTGTGATACCCGTAAATCGGATGATTACGGAATTGCTTGTTGTGTATCCTATCAGGAAATTGGAAAACAAATTCAATTCTTTGGCGCACGTTGTAACCTGGCTAAAACACTTCTTCTGTCATTGAACGGCGGACGTTGTGAAAAAACCGGAACTCAATTGATCAATGGTATTCCAGCCATGAGCAGCGACGAGTTGACCTACGAAGAGGTAATGAAAAACTACATGATTGCGATGAAGGAAATGGCTCGTGTTTACAGCGATTCAATGAACATCATCCATTACATGCACGATAAGTATTACTACGAGAAAGCTCAAATGGCTCTTATTGATACAAATCCTGCAATCAACCTTGCTTACGGTATCGCAGGCCTTTCCATTGTTGCCGATTCATTATCAGCAATTAAGAATGCAAAAGTAACTGCGATTCGTAACGAAGAAGGTTTGACTTGCGATTTCAAGATTGAAGGTGATTTCCCATACTATGGAAATGATGATGACGCAGTAGATTGTTTTGCCGTTGAAATTCCAAATCTTTTCAATGGTTTACTAAAAGAATTGCATACCTACAAGAATGCTGAACCAACCATGTCTATCCTAACCATTACTTCTAACGTTGTTTATGGTTTGAAAACGGGTGCTACTCCTGATGGCAGAGCTGCAGGTGTCCCTTTTGCTCCGGGTGCGAACCCAATGCACGGACGTGATTCTCACGGTGCGATTGCTTCTTTGAACTCTGTAGCTAAGATTAACTACGAAGATTCATTGGACGGTATTTCGAACACCTTCTCTATTGTTCCTAAATCATTAGGTGCAACGGCTGCAATTCGTCAGGACAACTTAGTTACCATGATGGATGCTTACTTTATGAAAGGTGCTCATCACTTAAACGTAAATGTTTTGGATCGTGCGATGTTGGAAGATGCAATGGAGCATCCTGAAGAATATCCACAGTTAACGATCCGTGTTTCGGGTTATGCTGTAAACTTTGTTCGTTTAACTCGTGAGCAGCAGTTGGAGGTAATCTCCCGGAGCTTCTTCGAGAAAATGTAGGATCATATATTAGAGTCCCGGAGCTTTCGATGAAAGTATCCGGACTCTTTCTTTTTATTTGAGATGTAAGAAATGAGCCGTGAGGTATTAGAAGAAAGATCAAAAATAACACAGTCTCTTTTTTGATATTCATTAACTCAAGCACTCATTCACTAAACAACCAAATCATGTTAAACGTTCACTCTTTTGAATCATTAGGTACTTACGATGGCCCAGGCATCCGATTAGTCGTTTTCCTTCAGGGATGCGCCTTTAAATGCTTGTACTGTGCCAACCCCGACACCATTACTTTCGAAGGAGGAACACCTACTCCAATCGAAGAAATCATGAGAATGGCGCGTAACCAACGTCCTTTCTTTGGAACGATTGGTGGTGTAACGATTTCGGGCGGAGAACCACTTTGGCAGGCGAAAGAACTCAAAATTCTTTTCAAGCAATTAAAAGAGGAAGGTTTTAATACCTGTATCGACAGCAACGGAAATGTTCTTACCGACGATGTTAAGGATTTACTGGAACACACCGATTTGGTCCTTCTTGATATCAAACACATCAACGCCGATTGGCACCAAAAAATTACAGGAAAACGCAATGATACAACGCTTAAGTTTGCAGAATATCTTCGCGAAAAAAATGTGAAGGTGTGGTTGCGTTATGTACTGGTTCCCGGTTATTCTGATCAAGCTGAATATTTACACGAGATGGGAAAGCATTTCCAGGAATATGGCAACATCGAGAAACTGGAAATTCAACCCTATCATAAACTGGGAGTTCACAAATACGAACATTTAAACATGGAATACAAATTGAATGCTGTCCCCGAAAACACATTGGAACAACTGCAAGTGGCAAAGGATATCTTTCTCCAGTATTTTAAAGAAGTAATCATTAATTAAGAATTACGAATTAATAATTAAGAATGGGGATCCTTCCTGTGAGCTTAATTACTAATTGATAATTACTCATTATTAAATAAATATGTCATTTCAAGAAACTACAG
>JAQBBZ010000014.1:0-4217 GCA_032125735.1 Labilibaculum sp. | reverse complement strand
TGATACTCGCATAGTTTGCACTTGCGTTCTCGAAATTGCTTTTTGCTTCCACAAAATCTTTTTCAGAGATGATCTGATCCTGGTGTAAGGTTTTGGCTCTTTCGAAAGCTGATTTTGTCTTTTCTAGATTTGTTTTTGCCTCGGTAAATTGGGTTGAAATAGTATTGCCAGCCAAACCATCTCCTGAAAGATTAAATATAGCATCGTTCTTTTTAATGTTTTTTCCTGGAACAATATCCTGAGATTGAAAATGAACAATACCATTGCTTTTGGCTACAATTTGCTTTTCCATATTCACGGCAGGAAGTAATTTTCCAGTTGTTTTAATGATTTGCTGAAAAGGACTCAATTGAACTTCGGAGCTTGCAAACTCTATTTTCCAGGCTTGCTCTTTCAAGAAACTTGTTCCTTCTGCAGCTTCAGGTGCTTTTGCCAATTCGGCCTCTTCGTGATCCTTGTAAACACGAATATTTTTAGCTGTGAATTGTTCCTTTCCGTATTTCGATTCTATATCAAATACAAGTGTATAAACTCCAGCTTCTTTCGCTTGAAGGCTCGGAGTGAAGATTCCTTCTCTTGCAGGCGCATCTACTGTTTGTCGAACTCCTTTTTCCCCCTTTATCAGGCTAAGGGTTAACTTTCCTTCTTTGTATGGTTTGTAGCTTTCCAAATTGGTAAGGTGAGTCAAAAATTGAGAGGAGTGTCCCAACATCAAAGTAGGAAACTCTACAAATAGTTCGGTTTTGTCATTAAATAGCGTCAGGCTTTCCGTGGCATGATCTTCGTGAGCTTCTGCTTCAGCAGAATGATCGTGTCCTTCATGACCAGCATTCGCATTGTCTGAAGCTTGACAGGCGCTTAATAGAATTGATAAGCAAAAGCTTATCCAGATATATTGTCTCATTGTATTTGTGTTTTATTATTTAATCTCAAAAAATAATTAGTTGTAATCAGCGAATTTTCTACTGATTCACTTTGCTGTTTTTCTAATGTTGGTGATCGTGTCCTTCTTCGTGCTCATGAGTATGTTCAGCTTCTGCATCATGTGCTTTGTGCTCCGTTGAATCAACTGTAAATTCTTCTTGATGATTTGCATCTGCATCGTGAGAAAGGGCGCCATCACCATGATCGTGATCACAATCCTGGTGCTCTTCAGTTGTGGTTTCATTTTTTGCTTTTTTAGCTGAATTACCACATGATGTGAACACCAATCCACTAATTGCCAAAAGAAATAGTAATTTTTTCATTCGATTAATTTTTGAGAAATGCCTCGGTTATGAAAATGCATTCTGTTTTTAGATCATACAGATCCAATAACAAGACAGATTACCACACCAAAACGGGTGATTATAATATTGATTTTATTGCAGATTTGTGAAAATGTAGCTTTGTATGTTGCTTAATTAGTTGATCTCTGGTTATTTGCTTAACAGAGAGTTTGGAGCATTGAGATACACTTGCTGAGAATCTGTAATTATCAGTAAGGCTACACTAAATTTGAATTTGGAGGACCTCTTCGATGAGGGGAGAACCGGAGTGGTTCAAGAATGAGTTTGTAGTTATGAACCCAAAATTTTTGAACTTCTTGTGTGTTTTCCGAATCAAGTTGAATTACATCAGCTTTAAGGAAAATTTGATATTTTACTTCTTTCTGAACTCGGTGATGAGTTAGAATGCAGCAAGATTCGTTGTTGGTTTCGTGTTGATTGTTCCAGTGAGTTCCGCTATGATTGTGATGCTTGCATGCAGCGGAATCTACATTTTGATGAACGTGAATAATCGAAACTTGTTGATCTTTGCTCGTGTTATGATGATGGTCGTGAGGAATTACATCATGCGCAAGCAATACCAACATAGGTATTAGCATGAGCAGACATAAGATTTGATTCTTTAAATTCCTCATTTTCGAAAAAGTATGCGGCAAATATAGACGTTCAGTTACTAATATCCAATACCAACAATTGGTATTGTGATTTCATTAACAAATAGGTTTGTGTTTTATGGATACAAAAAAGCCATAGAGAAATATCTCTATGGCTAATTCTTAATTTATTTGTGTACTGATTACTTCTTGCAACACATTGTAATGCAGGAAGGGGTACATTATTTATTTTACTTCTTCAGCAGCAACTTCTTCAACAACAACTTCTTCAGTAGCTAAAGAGTCTTTTGCAGCACAACATTTAGTAGAATCTGCAGCAACTTCTGCAACTTCTTCAGTAGCTTCTGTAGTTTCAGTAGCAGCTGGTTTAGTTTGGTTTCCACAAGAAGTAAATACGAATCCGCAGATTGCGATAACAAATAATAATTTTTTCATAATTTTAATTAATTTATTGAGATGTAAGTGATTTTTAATTTATAACTCATTACTATATTAAGTAACGCGAATATATTCTTTATTTTTTGTTTTTACAAGTGTATCTGTTAAATTGTAATGTGTTTTACAATAGCTTTTTAAGTATTCATAATACTAAATTTCTTTAAAGGAGAATTCTTTAGTGTACTTATTACTTGTTTTTCCATCTTCCTCCATTAAAGGATAGACAAAAAAGTTAACCAAACCATTGTTGTAATTTTCCAGATCGAGGTCTCGGCCCTGGGTAAATTCAACTCTGTTTTCATTTAAATTTCCATAATAGAATTCAGCTTTATCTGCTTCAATATCTGCTGCAGAAATATCTACTGGAGTCCATGTATTATTGTTTTGGTGAAAATCAGCCCAACAATGGTAGCCTCCAATATTTCCTTCAGTACCATTTGGTATTGAGAATCCAATGTGGAATCGGGCAGGAACATCTAAACTTCTTGATAAAGACATAAAATAAGAGTGAAAATCGGTGCAATTGCCTACCGAAATATCACATGCATAGTTGGAGTTACCGTTACCAAAAGTGTATTCTCCACCATATTTCTGGCTTTTATCATATAAAGACACAACGCTGTCTTTTGTAACGCCCTCTTTAATTACATCAGGTAAACCGGTGTAGTATTCATCCGATTCATTTTTAGCTTTTGGTTTACCATAGTGCATTTCATTCAGTACAAAACGGTAAACAGCTTTCATGTCTTTGGAAGTAAGGGCGTTTGCCACGATAATAGAATCGAATCGGCCACCCACAGGAACAAGTCGGTTTGAACCAAGATAGTTCGATAGGTTTACTCCTTCAAAATCAACATTACCTATTTGTTTTCTGTTCACTGTAAAATGGATGTTGATATCGGTTGATTTAGCAAGACCACCATTAATTGCAGCATACAAATAGGTATTGCCATGCTTCTGTTCCTTTTTGATCTCGTAATTTAAATCGGTAACAATTGATAGATTACTGATGCTTTGTACTTCGCTTGTTGTAGGTATCGGGATCCAAATTTTAATGTCTTGTGCCGAATTGGTTGGTAAACTTACCTTGTAATTGAATTCGAAATTTCTTTCAGGTAAATGACTGCAGCTGCACAGTAGTATAGTCGTTATAAATAATAGTAACCTCATCAGTTTTATTTTAGGGATCCGTCCCTGTTTTTAGTAAAATCGGATGCGAAATTAGACTATTTCATTTGCATAACAAAGCGAAATGTGACTTTTAGTTTTTTAATTTTAAATGAGTAAATCTTTAGACAGATTCCATGGCTAAAAGCGTCGTAGTTTGCTTATTTTAAAAAATAAAAAATAGGTTTTTAGAGAGTAATTTTTATCTCAATGCTGTTAAACCTGAATGAATGTAAGGGAATTGATATGTGTAAAAAATATGTTAAAAAATTTGAAGGGTAATATAGAATAAACTAAATTAGATATGCTTTTGATAATGATTACTAGCCATAGCAAGTTGTTTTGTTATCTTTTTTACTTGAAGTCTTTTCTGAGCTTGATGTAGAGTGTTTTAGTTCTCGAGTTTGATGACATGTAATTTGAGGAGAAGAGGATTATATCCTTTGTAGAATGTTAATTTAAGCTCATTGATTCATGATGTTCTTCAAGGAAATTTAAATGTAGGTAAAGGGAGTTTAAATGTTGCTTAGGCCACTCTGATTGTAAGCCGCGGGAATCGAAATGTAACAAAAGGGAGTGTGAATGTAGCTCAAGGGAATCGGAATGTAACAAAAGGGAATGCGAAGGTAGCTCAAGGGAATCGGAATGTAACAAAAGGGAATGCGAATGTAGCTCAAGGGAGTGAAATTATTGTCGTTTATTAAAAATTTCTGCTATTAGTTTTTGGCGC
>JAQBBZ010000013.1:0-4389 GCA_032125735.1 Labilibaculum sp. | reverse complement strand
CCAAATAGTACCACCAAGCATTTCGACATACGATTTGGAAATTGATAAGCCCAAACCGACACCCTGTCGAGCCATTTTATCGTCAATATCTGCTTGAATAAACCGGTTGAAAATGCTTTCCGTATAGTCTTTATGAATCCCGATTCCTGTGTCTTTCACGTAAAATTCAAGCTCGTCTCCTTTTTTATTGTAGCCAAATTCAATCGAACCTTTTATGGTATATTTAATTGCATTTTTAACAAGGTTAGTTAGAATTGCAAAAACTTTTTCGCGGTCGGTTTTAATGATCGCTTCTTTTGCGGGTAATGTTATATTGCAGATTAATTTAAGTCCTTTTTCTTTAAATTCCGGTTTGAAAAAAGTATAGATGTATTCAATTTGTTTGTTTATATTCGACTCTTCAATATCAGTTTTCATTAAACCAACTTCAATTTTTGAAATATCTATAATATCGTTGATGATGTTTAGCATTCGTTTTCCGCTTCCCTCAATAATATCGATGTATTTTTTCTGTTTCGCACTGTCAAGATTAGGAGTTTTAAGCAGATCGGCAAAACCCAGTATCCCATTCATTGGAGTACGTATTTCGTGGCTCATATTGGCGAGGAAAGCTGATTTCAGACGATCGCTTTCTTCGGCTCGCTCTTTTGCAATTATTATTTCTTGTTCAAATAATTTTCTTTCCGTAATATCGGATAAGGAGCCAGCCATACGAATGGGTTTGCCATTTTTGTCGCGAATAGATTCTCCTCTAACAAATAACCAGACATAATCACCGTTTTTATTTTTCATTCTGAATTCAACTTTGTAAGGCAGTTTATTTTCAAAATGATTGGCAAGTCTTTCCATAACCAGATCATAATCATCAGGATGCATCCATTTTTTCCAGTTGGAGATTCGTACTTCCACTTCGCCGGGTTGATAGCCTAAAATTTCATACAACCGATCAGACCACCAGTATTCGTCGCTTTCCAAGTTATCCCAATCCCATACTGCATCATTCGAACCCTCTACAGCCAATGCAAATCGGTCTTTGCTTTTTTGCAGCAATTGAAGCGATTCTGTTTCATTGCTTATATCATGAGAGTTATAAAAAACATAACTCGTTTCATCTTCCGAATTAAATATGGGTGTATATGATGTTTTTGAATGATATGATTTTTTATTAATGATGATGCTTTCTGTATGATCTACTTGTTTGCGGGTTTCAATCGCTTTTTGATAGAAATTAATTGTATTATCGATTACCTCTTGATCAAGAGATAGAATATCAAAAAGTAATTCTTTTAAACTTTTACCAACCACTTCTTCTTCCGTGATGTTTAATCCAAATTGATTTGCTTTTTTTATGTATGCTTTATTTACTGCAACAATTTTAAAATTTTTGTTTCCCTCATATTTTGATAAGACTTGTAAATCTTGTGTGTTATTAAAAACAGCAGATAGATATTTCTGACTGTTTTTTAATTTGATTTCTGTAAGTTTGAGTTCGGTTATGTCGGTATGAATCCCTACTATACGAATGGCTTTTCCTTTGTTGTTAAAAATTGCTTTTGCCCGTGAGAGAATATCAACCCAATGTCCTTCTTTATGCTTCATTTTAAATTCTAAAACAAAACGGTCTATTTCTTTCGATATCAATTTTTGTTGTAATTCCCGTGATTTCTTTATGTCATCGGGATTTGTTGTTTTTTCCCAAACAGAAAAATCATTTGGCAGTTCATTGTCCTCATATCCAAGTATTTTTTTCCATCTTGGGGAGTAATAGATGTCGTTGGTTTCAAGATTCCAATCAAATAATCCATCATTCGAAGCGTTCATTGCAAGTTCAAACCTTTCTTCGCTTTGTTTTGCCCTTTCTATGGTTTTAATCAGTTTCTGTTCCGCCAGTTTGCGTTCCGTTATATCTGTAAAAGCAATAGCTACTTGTTTATCACCTGCTTTCCAGGCATTAATGTTATAGTACTTGTCGAGTTCGTTACCGTAATTCTCATAACTTTCAGGGATTCCGGTTTTGTCAACTTTTTCATATGTTTTAATCCAGTGATCTTCAACAACTCCAAAAATGTCTTTCACTCGTTTGCCTACCAATTCTGATTTTTTCTTATTTACCAATTCTTCAAATGCCGGATTTACTTGAAGATAATAGTAATCAATTGCATTGCCGTTCTTATCATAGATCAATTCAATAAGTTGGAACATTACAATCATCGAATCAAAAATACTTTTGTAGTTATTTTCGGTCTGCTTTGGTGCCGTTTCTGATGGGCTTTTCTTTAGCTCATTTTTGATTTCTGTCTTGTCTGATTTCATAATTACCCTCTCAATTTCAATGTTCTTTACTTTCAATTTGAAAATTCAATTGGTATTCGCGATCGCAGATTTACAAGGTTCTGTGCGGATTACAACAATTGCTTATGGAAATCGCCAAAGAGCATGTCTTCTCAATTTACATCTATTTTAGAGATATATGAATATAGCCCGATAAATTAAGAATTGGTTTAAATAGCTGCGAAGAGAAGGGGTAGGTTTACAGACTTGTTGGAATAAATCGTGTTTTAATAAGTCTATGGCTGGTTCTTAGGAGTTGAATCTTTCACTTCAATACTCAACTCTCTTGAAATATCATCGGCAGCTTCACCAATAAAAGTACCTTTTCCCGAAAGGAGTTCTATGTTTTCATTGGGCGTCACGGCTAATAATTTGTAAACAACTTTGGTTTCGTTTCGGGCGATAGAAAGAACAGCCATACCAGTGGTTTGTTGTACCCGAATAATTTGAAGATGCTTAATTGAGGCGATGCTTTCCCATTTTCCCGATTTGTAAGCAAACAGACCAATGTATTTTTTGATCCGTTTATTCTCTGTGTCGATTAGGATGCCTGTGCGGATAAAAAGCAATGGGATGGACAAGGGGATAGCCACAAGGCCGCTAAATTCAGACATGATTGCTGCCAGTATACCTATCAGCAATAAAATAACACCCAGCATAAAAAAATTGGGAGGCAGTTTTCCTGTTGTGTATTTTAAGATCATAGTCTAAAGAGTAATTACTATGAAAAGGTAGTTAATCTATTCATAATATGCACATCTGAGTTTGATGTTTTGTTTTCAAGCCAGACGGGCTTTTTGTTTTTAACGCCCTCTTCACTAAAAGGGTCCCGATCTCCGGACTTCATGTTAAAATTCTGTGATTGGACTTTTGCTTCCCACGTAATGCGCCAGATATTGGAGCTATTGTTTGCATGTAGTAAAAAGTCCCCTTTAGGGGATTTAGGGGTAAAAAGATAAATGCGACATTATATTGCTTCTCATATTTAGGTACAGAGTACCGTGGTATTTGTAGCAAGTTGTAATATTATTCCGATTAAGTTGAGAAAATAACCAATCTGTTATCAATCATTACATCTGTAAATTTAAATTCTCTTTTAATCCACCCGATGGTATTTGCGTGGTAAATAAACACGTGGGTTGGATCATTTTTGTAATACCAGTTCGTAAATTCGATGCTTTTGTCGTAAATGTGGGTCATGCAATACAACTTTCCCCGGGGCTTCAGTAATTTCCGAAGCAATGTAAATTCCCTGCGGGGATCAAAGAAATGCTCGATCACCTCGCAGGAGGCAATGTAATCGTATTGTTCTTCCAGCAATTTTGGGTAGTTGTGAAAGTAAGGATCGTAGGGTGCAATGGAATAGCCATGATCAGTCAGAACTTTGGAAATAACAGGACCTGTGCCTGCACCAAAATCCAAACCTTTATGATCTGCTGTGAAATCATGCAAAATGGCCTCGGTAATGGGGGAGACAAACTTCTGATATCCTTTGTCCTCAATGTCGTTATTGTGTTGCTGGTAATGTGCTATTTCTACCTGACTGGATGGTCTTGAATTGCTAGGTAAAAAAATGCCAAAACATGTATCACATTGATGATAGCTGTGATGCTTATCGGTATGGAAAAGCTTCGCTGTGCTATTACAAAGAGGACATCGTGGAGACATATTTACGAATTGTTGGATTTGTGTTTCCGAACGCATTTCAAATAAAGTCCTTCCACTTTCTCGCGGGCCCAAGGAGTTTTCCGAAGGAATTTTAAACTTGACTTTATAGATGGATCGCTGGTAAAGCAGTTAATGTTTATCATGCTGCCCAGTTCTTCCCATCCGTAATACGAAACCAAAAGTTCCAATATGTCGGATAATTTAACTCCATGTAATGGATTATTTTTTTGCTCTCTGTCGGTATGATTATTCTCGTCTGATGATTCCATATTTACTATTTTCTAATTACTAATTGTGAATTAATAATTTATAATTATTCTTTACTTCTTTTACCCCTAAATTCCCTGAAGGGGACTATCTCCAAATTCCTGCCCATAAGCCCCTTTAGGG
>JAQBBZ010000012.1:0-4683 GCA_032125735.1 Labilibaculum sp. | reverse complement strand
ATGAAAATAATAATTGCCCATAGAATGTTCCGCCAAAATAATTTATTATACATGATTTTTTATTGAATTTATTTCAAAGGTAATACGCATTTTTTAGATTTTTATTTTTTGCGCGAAATACTTTCTTTTTGTATCATGTACAAATCGTTTATAAAGTAAATAAAATTGTATATTGGTTTTGCGGGTAATTTTTTAGATACAAAAAAGGGATCATAATGATCCCTTTTTAAACAGGTATGTGGTTTACTAATTAAAACTTTTTCAAGCTTCCCAGGAAGGAAATATCACTGGTTATTTTAGGTTCGCCCTTATATTTAACTGAACCGATTCCTGAAATACTTACCCGAAGATCATCTTCAACACAAACTTTTCCGCTTCCAACTCCGCTAATATCAATACTGCCTCTTTTAACAATCAGATCGTAGGCACTAACACTACCTGCTCCAGAAATATCAATATTAAACTCGTCGCATTTGCCTGCCAGTTTAATGGTTGAAGCACCACTATTATCAATTCTTAATTTATTGGCTGAAAGCTCCAAATCTGCTGAAGATGCACCGTTTATTTCGATATCCAGTTCATCGAAACGGAGCATTTTTTCGCTTTTTAAAGAGATCGCACCATTGGCTTTTAATGCGCTAAGATGTTTAAAGCCAATGTATAATTTCATTTCTGTTGATTTGTATATGCTCTTTTCGGTAGATATATTTAGTACGTCGCCTTTTACCTGGGTTTTAATAACCTCCATGAGGTTTTCATCGGCAACTACTTTTAAACTATAATCATCATTCTGCGAAAGATATATTGTAAAAGCTCCGTTTACCTTAATGGTTTCGAATGCGCCAACTTCTCTATTTTCAGTTTTAACATTACCATTGCCTTTTATTCCTTCTGCTTTAACAGGAAGGATGCTAATTAAACTGATAAAGAGAATTAATATCGGAGAAACTATTTTTATAATTCGATTCATAACTACTATTTTTTGGTGTTGGTTTATTTAAGCTTTGTCGATATAAAGACGTATTAGGATTGCATGTGTTGCATTTCCTTGAAAGAGATTTTTATTTCAGCGACTAAAAGTTCGCATGATATTTAATTATTCTTTCTTTGAAGAGGAAAATTTGTGAAATGAATCTACCTTGCAATAAAATAGATTGATATGTCGGGAGTATATTTTCACATTCCATTTTGCAAACAACTTTGCCACTATTGTGCTTTTCACAAGAGTATTTCATTGCAGGCAAAAGATGATATGTTGGAATGCTTAAAGCTGGAATTAAAACTTAGAAAAGGATATTTAGGAGAAACATCTTTAAATACCATTTATTTGGGGGGAGGAACTCCATCGGTGTATCAGCCTAAAGAGATTGAATCTCTGATTGATGAAGTGGCGAAGTATTTTACCATTGATTCGAATGCCGAAATTACATTAGAAGCCAATCCTGATGATCTTACAGAAACTTATCTGCGACAGCTAACTAAAACTCGGGTAAACAGACTTAGTGTTGGTATTCAGTCATTTCATGATGAAGATTTGATTCTGATGAACAGACGGCATACGGGCAAGGATGCATTTGATGCTATTCGCAGGGCGCAGGATTTGGGCTTTGATAATATTTCTGTCGATCAAATATACGGAGTACCAGGGCTAAGTATGCAGAAATGGAAGGAGAATTTAGATCTGGTTTTTGACTTGAATATTCAGCACATATCATCCTACCATTTAATGTTTGATCCGAATACCATTTTCACTAAAAAATTGGAACAAGGAAAGTTGACTGAAATGGATGAAGAGGAGAGTTTTGAGCAGTTTAATTATTTGATAGATGAAGCCAAAAAGCATGGTTTTATTCACTATGAAATTTCTAATTTCTCGAAAGAGGGTTATATTTCGAAACACAATTCGAGTTACTGGAAACAGAAAAAATACCTTGGAATTGGTCCATCGGCTCATTCATACAATTTAAAGGAAAGAGAATGGAACATTGCCAACAATTACAAATACATAAAAGCAATAAGGGAAGGTGAGAGCTTTTCTGAAAAGGAAGTGTTGAGCGAATTTGATCGGTTTAATGATTTTGTGTTGACTTCGCTAAGGACTTATTGGGGAATGAATTTAGACTTGGTTCTGGAAGATTTTGGAGAAAAGCTTTATCAGCATTGTTTGGTTAAATCTAAAAAATACTTTTTATCAGATCACATAAGAAAAGAAGGTAACTCTATTATTTTAACTGATAAAGGTGTATTTGTATCCAACGATATTATGTCGGACTTTTTTTGGGTAGAAGAGGAATAATAGAATCTTGAAACAAGCGTTACTGGAATATAAACAATCTTATTTTAGATGAAATCACTACTCTCTTTTTTAGCTCTTTTTCTTGCAATTGGAAGCACGTTTGTATTTTCACAAACCGATACGATTCAGATTTTACCACCCGTGTATTTTAATCGAGTTTTACAGCTTAATCCAGATGTAGAATTAATTGATGTAAGTAGTAAAAAGGATTTTAAAAAAGGACACATTAAAGGAGCTCATTTGGCTCAGAATACTGAAGATTTATATCGATTAATTGATTCTCTGGGTAAATCGAAAGTGTACCTGATATACTGCAAGTATGGGGAGCGAAGTATTGATGCAGGCAAAATGATCTACGAAAAGTATAAAATATCGGTTTGCTCTTTGGAAGGGGGATTGGATGCCTGGTTGCAAAGTGGTTTTGGATTGGAATAAGTGCCTTCCAGATACCTAAAAGATACATCTAGATGCTCAAAAGTCCATTCCCATAGGTAAAAATCGCCTTCCCGATACCCAAAAGTGACTCTTTGTCAGACAAAGCGGATTCCCGAACCCCCAAAGTGAATTCTCGATGGTCAAAAGTGACTCTTTGTCTGATAAAATAGCTTCCCGATGCTTCAAAGTGAATGCTTAATGAGTCGAAATGCATTCCCGATACTATAAAAAAAGGTAGATCCCCCAAAGATCTGCCTTTCCTAATTATCTGTATTTATAGTGAACTATTGTACAATAGTAGTTCCATTGTAAGCTTTGTTTAAAGCATCTGACAACCAAGCTGGTTTACCAGCACCAGCACCTGTTGCATCAGTATTTTCTGTAACGGTAAGTCCAGTAATGGCTTTTACATCGTTACCAGTTCCCATATCAACAAATTTTACATGGGTAACAACAATATCACCAGCAGCAATTCTTGCATGAGCAGCAGCATCTTTTGTTGCATCGTCAGCATAGAAATAAGCCTGAGCTTTGTTAGCTGCCAATCCGCCAATTACAATGTTATCGATGTTCATTTTACCAGCACCTTCTTTAAAGTAGAATGGTTTTTCGCCCATTCCATAAACGGTAAGGTTTTTTAAAGTAGCGTTGGTCATTGGAGTTGCAGAACCGTTTTCACCGTTATTCGATCCTTCGATCCCTGATTTTGTAGAATTGATCGATAACCAAAATTCACCAGTTCCAGCCCATCCATCAGCAAAGTCGATTCCATCATCTTCACTATCAACAGATACCAAGTGAGAAGCATTTACAGTTCCTCCGAAAAATTCCATTCCATCGTCACCACCTTTATAAGATACGATATAATCAAGAACAGTAGCAGAACCTACCGCGAACAGCGAAAGGCCGTTAAATTCTTTAGTATCAGTATATTTGTAACCAGTATATTCCAAGCGCAGGTAAGTAATGCTTCCTGAATTATCATTAGCAACATCGCCACCATAAGTTAAGCCTGAAACCTCAGCTCCAGCGCTTAAATCAGCTTTGTTGGTTGGAGCATATCCACAAATAACCAATCCTCCCCAAGCTTCTGCTTCTTCTTCTGTGCAAGTCATTACTACAGGAGCATCTGCTGTTCCATTTACAAATATTTTAGCACCTTGTTCAACTGCTATATAACGAACTGCAGCATTCTCCTGAGTTACTTTTGAAGCAATAATTACAGTTCCTGCAGGTATGGTTAAGTTTGCACCTTTTTTAACAATTACAGGGCCATCAAGAATATAAGTAGTATTGGCATCTAAGGTTTTATCAGAAGTGATATTTTTATTTAACACCAAAGTAGCTTTTACAGGATCACCAAAAACAGTGGTTGTTCCGTCGATTGTATTTAATGCATCTGGCATCCAGGCTGGCTTGTTGATACCATTACCAGCACCACTGGCCGAAAAGTTTTCTGAAAAAGTTAAACCTGTTACAGCTTTAACTGTATTTCCATCACCCATATTTACAAATTTAACGTCGGTAATTTTAATATCACCAGCAGCAATTCTTGCATTTGCAGCAGCATCTTTTGTTGCATCATCAGCATAGAAATAAGCCTGAGCTTTTCCGTTTGCTAAACCACCAATAACGATGTTGTTGATGTCCATTTTGCCAGCGCCTTCTTTTAAATAGAATGGCTTTTCACCCATTCCAAATACAGTTAGATTTTTTAAAGTAGCATGGGTCATTGGAGTTGCAGAACCGTTATCGCCGTTATTTGAACCTTCAATTCCTGATTTAACAGAATTGATAGACACCCAGAACTCTCCAGTTCCTGACCATCCGTCAGCAAAGTCGATTCCATCATCTTCACTATCTACAGATACCAAGTGAGAAGCATTTACAGTTCCTCCAAAAAACTCCATACCATCATCACCACCTTTGTAAGAAACAACGTAATCGATAGT
>JAQBBZ010000011.1:0-2552 GCA_032125735.1 Labilibaculum sp. | reverse complement strand
AATCAAGAGCAATAAACACAGCAATAAATAAAGGAATAATGAATAATTTTGATCGCAAAAAACACTGGGAGACTATTTACAAATCGAAAGAATTGAAAGACGTAAGTTGGTTTCAGTCTTCGCCGGAAACTTCTCTCGATTTTTTTAAACAATTCAATGTCGCTGCTACGGCAAAAATCATCGATGTTGGCGGTGGCGACAGTCTGTTGGTTGATCACCTCTTGGATTTGGGTTATCAGAACATTTCAGTACTGGATATTTCTGAAATTGCAATTGAGAAAGCAAAGCAACGACTTGGCGAAAGAGCCCAAAGGGTAACTTGGATTGTTACCGACGCAGCTACATTTAAGCCAAGCGAGAAATATGACTTTTGGCACGACCGTGCGGCCTTCCACTTTTTAACCGACGAACAGGATGTCTCCAATTATCTGGACACAGCTCAGAAAAACATTAACTCGGAGGGTGTTCTGGTCATTGGAACTTTTTCGGAACAGGGGCCCAAAAAATGCAGTGGAATAGAAATCAAACAATATTCAGAAACTTCAATGAACGACTTGCTGACTAATTTTTTTGCGAAAATAAAGTGCATTACAGTCGACCACAAAACACCTTCGGGCATGGTTCAAAATTTTGTGTTTTGTAGTTTTAGGAAATTGCATTGATGATGAAAATATAAGCTTTGAGGCATAGAATACCATATGTAGTTGTTTGCTTCTGATTTTTGAAGCTGTTTTTAACTTTTAACTCAGCAGAAAATGAAAATATCCAACACATCAATTGTATTATTTTTAGTAATTCTTGTCCAGTTATCTGCTTGCAAAAACAAGAAAGATAAGGTTTCTGAATCGGATAAACGGGCAAAAAATACAAGAGTAATTGGTTACTTACCTACACATAGAGTAAACGAAAGCAGTCAAATTGACTATTGCAAATTGACACATCTTAATTTGGCATTTGCAAATCCTGATGCCTCAGGAAATCTTATTGTGGAACCTATCGACGGCATTGTAAATAATGCACGAACTGTGAATCCTGCCATTAAAATTTCCATATCTCTTGCAGGAGCTGTTTCTGATCCTCAAATCATAAAGAACTGGAGTGACCGAATAGATATTGCCGCAAACAGACCCGCATTTGTTACTAAAATAGTTGACTATGTTCTTGCAAATAACCTGGATGGGGTAGATGTAGATCTCGAATGGGATTTGGTTACGAAAGGATACAGTCCATTCGTTATTGAATTGAAAAAAGCATTGGCTCCGCATAATAAAATTTTAACTGCAGCCTTACCAAACAACACTCGGTTTGCAAATATTTCTGATGCGGCATTGAATGTTTTTGATTTTATCAATATCATGGCTTATGACAGCACCGGACCTTGGAATCCGAACAAACCCGGACAGCATAGTTCTTACGAATATTCAAATTCGGGTATTTGTTTTTGGAAGGACAGCGTAAAAATACCCAAAGAAAAACTTTGTTTGGGCTTACCTTTTTACGGCTACGATTTTAGTAAAACTCCTGTAACTTCTGTTACTTATCAAAGTTTAGTCGATTCGAATGCTGCATTGGCTGATTCTGATAAACAAGGGGATATTTATTACAATGGGAGACCTACCATTGACGCAAAGGTTGAATTGGCTTTAAAAGAAGTGGGAGGAATCATGATTTGGGAATTGGGGCAGGATTCTTTTGATCAATATTCATTACTGTCAACCATACATAACAAACTCACATCATTAAATGTAAATGTTGCTTCTCGTTCTAAAACAAACTAAAACATCAATATTATAAAGGGGGCGATGGAACTAAATTTGTTGTTTGCGTTTTTACTAAACGCAACCAAAATGCATAATATTCATCTTTTGTGAACAATGAATATTCTTTAGCACGGTATTTGTCGAGCTAAATTTTGTAAATTATCAGAAAAACACACGAAAAAATAGAAAGACATGAAAAGAAATGTAATTATACTATTGGCAGTTTTCCTAAGTTGGAGTGCTATGGCACAGGCTCAGAAGAATTTTATAGATCAAAATTATATTGAAGTAAAGGGATTTGCTGAGCTAGAGATCGTACCCGATGAAATCTACTTAAATATTCATTTGGATGAGGTGGATACCAAAAATAAGGAAAGTATTGAAGTATTGGAAAAACAAATGTTTGTGGCTTTGAAAAAGGCTGGTGTCAATTTGGAAAAACAACTTTCTGTATCTGATTTTTCAGGCAATCTGATCAGTCATTTTATCAAATCTGCAGATATGAAGAAATCGAAAGATTTTGAGCTGTTGGTGCATGATTCTAACACCTTAGGAAAGGTGTTTGTAGAGCTGGATAAGATCAAAATATCAAATATCAGCATCTTGAGAGTGGATCATTCGGAAATTGAAAAGTTTCGCAGGCAGGTTAAAATTAATGCTGTTGTAGCGGGTAAAGAAAAAGCCGCAGCCTTGGCCGAGGCAATTGGTCAAAAAGTGGGGAAAGCGATTTATATCAATGAAATTTCATCACCCTATGGCAGACCAATGGTAAGCATGATGAGAGCAAAAAGC
>JAQBBZ010000010.1:0-3786 GCA_032125735.1 Labilibaculum sp. | reverse complement strand
TGCCTTTCAATGTAATGAATCACACGGATCATTAAATCAATTTGTTAATTCTCAGTCATAAAAGTGGTTTGTTTCTCAAATAAATGTTTAAAAATTTCAACAGGTGATTTCCTTGTCTCTAAACCTTTCGAGCATGCATCTTTTAAAATAGGAATTAAAATACCTGTACCATGTATGCCATCTAATGGTAAGGTTAAGAAAATACTATTGTACAATTTGTACTTTAAATCAACTTCATTTTGGAATTTTTCAGATCTCATATAGCAACTATTTATTCCCCCTTGAATGTGTATATCAATTTATCCAATTAAGATAATAAAACTGATTGAGAATAACGCGGTGCTTACTATCTCTTTCTTACAAATTGTTTTATTTAAACCATGCTTCATGAATTTATTAATAGATCACGAAAGAAACTAACGTGCTTAATCCCTGTATTAAACAACCTCCTTTTGTGAATTCGGCTAGATAAATACTAATCCCGAGTTACATTTCGGTATTTTAAGGGTGAGGTACCATATTGCTTTTGAAAAAGCTGACAAAAGTGTGATACATTAGAAAAACCTGATTCCCAGCAAATATCATTTACCGATTTGTCGCTACTAATTAGCAAATGAGAAGAGTATTCCAATCTTTTTATGCGAATCCAATTGGCCGGGCTGTCATTGTACTTCTTTTTAAACTCTCTTTTGAATTGCGACAAGCTTTTGTTCGAAAGAAATGCGAGGTGATCAACATTAAGATTTCGGTAGATATTTGATTGCAAAACCGTATCGATAGCCGACTGACGTACCATTAACATTTCCCTAAGGAAACTAATAAAATAGGTTCGCTCCTGCCCTAATATCAATACCAAAAGAAGTTCATTTAGTTTGTTGCTTAATAATTCTGGTGCAGGAGGAGGAAGAACTTGAAAATAAGAAATTAAGGAAGATATATACACCTGCATCCAAGAATCCATATGATATTGATAGGCTCCCCAGGTTTTAATATCCAAGGCTTCCGATGAGTGAAGCATGTATTTGTATTTATCAACAAACTCTATAATGAATGCCTCTTTTAAAAAAATGAAAATACCCGAATTTTGGTTTCCCTGAATCAATTTCTCGTTGATAAGAATTGAACCTTTTTTAATAAAAATGGCTTCACCTTCCTCAATCTGGTAGTAATGATTCGGAGTAACTACACCTTTGTTACCTTTCAATATAAACATTAGCGTATGCTCACCAATAAAGAATTTCTCCAACTCTTCCTGATCGGTATTGGAATAATAGACAATATATTGCTGATCGGATTCTAAGATTTTACAAACCTCCGATCGTTCAAAATATGCTTTTAGTTCCTCGCTAATCACCTAAATATTCTTTTATTTGAAATGGAATATAGATTGCAAATTAGAAGACTGATTTTCATCAAATTTGCAATCCATTACATTTTATGAAAGTAAGAATTAATTAATAAATTCCAGAGGTAAAAACACTGGCTTATCATTCACCTAGTGATTTTTTAAGTCCTTCCAGAGTCCGAATCGATGAATCAATTTGGAAATCTGTCTGATTATTAGAAGTATTTATTCCCCGAATTAATTCTTTCACTTTAGGAATTGCCGGACTGTTCATGCTAAATTTGACAAGTCCTAAACCAATTAATAAATTAGTTGCCTTAGCGTTTCCAGCCAACTCTCCACACATACTCACCTCTATTCCTGCCTCTTTCGAACGAATAATAATCTCTCGAATTGCTTCTAACACCGCTGGATGAAACGGACTGTGATATTTAGCCACACTGTTGTTATCCCGATCTAATGCCAATAAATACTGAGTCAGATCATTGGTTCCAATGCTCAAGAAATCCAATTCTAAAGCCAATTGCGGAATAAAAAATATGGTTGACGGCACTTCTATCATTACGCCAACTTTCATCTTCTTTGAAAAAGCTATTCCCTCTTTTTTCAAATCCGCTTGTACTTCCCGAAGCAATTCATTGGCAGAAAGAACCTCTTCTATCACGCCAACCATTGGATACATCACACGAACATCGTATTCTGCAGATACACGGCAAATTGCTCTCAATTGTGTTTTAAACAATTCTGTATTTTGTAAGCAGTATCGAATGCCTCTCAGTCCTAAAAATGGGTTGTTCTCAGCGGGAATATCAAGATAAGGAATGGGTTTATCTCCACCTACATCAAGAGTTCTGATGGTGACAGGATATCCGTTCATATTTTCACAAACCGCTTTATATGCCTGATACTGTTCCTCTTCCGACGGAGCCTCTTCCCGGTTCATGAACAGGAATTCTGTTCGATAAAGTCCAACACCTTCAGCTCCATTTTCGTAAGAAATTTTCGCCTCCTTGGGTCCACTTACATTTGCTAATATTTGATATGTTTTTCCATCTTTGGTAACAGCAGGAGCTTTAGCTTTAGCAAGAGATTCTTGCCTTTTTACTTGCTCTACCTCTTTACGTTTTCTTAAATCTGCAATTACATCTAAATGTTTCGCCGTCCAAATATCACCAGTTAATCCGTCGATGGCAATTTCTTCGCCATCCTGTATCATTTCTATCTGCTCGCCCACCCCAACAATTGCCGGAATACCCAAGGATCGTGATAAAATTGCAGAATGAGAAGTCTCGCCACCAGTTCTGGTTATAATTCCCTGCACCAAATTAAGATCCAATTCCATAGTCTCTGCAGGGCCTAAGTCATCGGTTACAATAATACATGCCTGAGTAAGAACAATCTTCTTTTTAGGCACTCCTAATAGTTCCATCAGTACTTTATTCCCAACTTCCACTACATCAGCCGCTCGTTCTTGCAAATAGGCACTATCCATAGCTAGATATTCTGCTTCCAATTTCTTGATCTGGCTTAACCAGACAAAAGCAGCATTTATTTTTTCATTACGAACGGTGTCTTCAACTTCTTTAAGTAAGTCCTGATCTTGTAAAAGAAGTTTATGATAATCGAAGATCTCCGCCTTTTCTTTGGTAAGCTCACGAGTAATTTTCTTTTGAATTGCTTCTAAATCGCCAATTACCCGACCGATAGATTGGTGCAACAAGAAAATTTCATGATTTGAGTCCTCAACATTTTCCTTATTAATGATTGGTAATTCTTTTCTAAACCATAACGATTTACCAACTGCAATTCCTTCAGAAGCACCAATTCCATGAATTGCATCATCCGAAGCTTCTGCCTTTACTATTTTTTTAATTGGTTCGACAATTTCTTGATCATCATCTCCAAAATTCGCATCTCTAAAATCGATCAAGGCCTTTTCCAGCTGATCTGTTTCTTTACCAAAAAGCACAAAATCCAGAACTTCGCCTTTTTTAGCACCCAAAGTACCAACCTGACTAATGCTGGATGCAGAAACCGGTTTCCTTCCATGGGTACTAACCAAAGCACTGGCATCGAAACGATTTACGATCTCAATCAGTTTTGCTGCAGGTCTGGCATGCAGTCCTTGTTTATTTGGGACAATAATTTGCAAATTTATTCCATCAGCAAGCAACTCGTTTTGCTCAATGGACATCCTTTCATCAATATCTTTTTCTGGTTGTAAAAGAACATATTTAGCATGCAATGCATTCTTCGCTTCGGCAATCACATCTTTCATATTGGAACCAGACATGGCTTGAGCAGCAGCTGCAATCCGCCGACTTCCACTACGTGCTCGGTTCGGTGCATCCGCAGATCGGTGAGTTTCGCGAACGGTATTGGACGGGCGACCCGCTCGACTTTTACACCGCGTACTTCGAAAATCTGGCCACGGCTGCCGA
>JAQBBZ010000009.1:0-3436 GCA_032125735.1 Labilibaculum sp. | reverse complement strand
CTAAAGGGAACTATTTTTTGTTTTTCGATTCAGATTGTATTCTTCCTGCTCATTATATGGAAACGATACACAGAGAGTTGACGGACAATTTTGTGGATTGTTATGGTGGCCCTGATGGCGCTATGGACGATTTCTCGGATTTCCAGAAAGCGGTTTCCTATGCAATGACTTCGTTTTTTACTACTGGAGGAATTCGTGGAGGAAAGAAGCAGGTGCATAAATTCCATCCCCGCAGTTTTAATTTGGGTTTTTCGAAAGCGGTTTATGAAGATACAGGCGGATTTCCGGTAACCAGAATGCATCCAGGTGAAGATATGGTATTTGCTATCGAAGTAATAAAGCGAGGTTTTGAAACTCGTTTGGTTTCTGAAGCTTACGTATTTCACAAGCGAAGAATTTCTTTCAAGAAATTCTACAAGCAGGTTTTTGGCTTCGGTAAAACCCGATACATCATCTCTAAACATTATCCGGAAACCTTTAAGATCTTCTTTCTGTTTCCATCATTATTTGTCTTAGGAACCTTAGGATCTTTATTTTTAGGTATTGCAGTGCACCGGGTGTTCGCATTTCCTGTTTTGCTTTACGCTGCACTTGTCTTGGCCGATGCCATTAGTAAAAGCAAATCTTTTAAAGTTGGATTTCTAGCCTTACTTGCTGGTTTTGTTCAGCTGTTTGGATATGGGATTGGATTTATGGATGCTGTATGGAAACACAAGGTGTTAGGCAAAGATGAATTTGGTGTGTTTGGGAAAGGATTTTACGAATAGAAAAAAGATATATGACAAAAAAAAAGAGGCTTTAAGCCTCTTTTTTGATTTTATTCTCAATGTATTGGATTACTTGATTTTCCTGATTGGGATGAAACCATTCGATCTCTTTGTCTCGGTTAAACCAGGATAGTTGACGCTTGGCATACCTGCGGGAATTACGTTTGATTAACTCAATGGCTTCATCAAGATTGATTTTCCCCTCGAAATGCTCAAATAATTCTTTGTAGCCAACCGTGTTTAACGAGTTGTAATGACGGTATTCAAATAAGGCTGTAGCTTCTTCGAGTAAACCATCTTTAATCATTAAATCAACCCGGGAGTCGATTCTCGAATACAATTCCGCTCTGTCTCTGTTTAATCCGACTTTAATAATGTTAAAATCTCTCTTTTTCCGGGTATTTGTTCTCAATTCGGAATAGGCTTTTCCCGTCATTAAACAAATTTCAACCGCATGAATCACTCTTTTTGTATTTTTCAAATCAACTTGATTGTAAAAAACCGGATCGAGTTGTTTTAACTGCATGCGTAATGATTCAACTCCTTCATTTTGGGTACGCTCAACAATTTCATTGCGCAAGTCCGGATCGATAGTCGGTATTTCATCAATGCCATTGCAAATAGCATCGATATACATCATGCTGCCGCCAACAAGCAATACGACATCCTTTTCTTTGTAAAGATGCGAGAGTAATTCAAGGGTTTGCTGTTCGCACTCCCAGGAACTAAAGTAGTCGTGAATTGAATGGGTATGAATAAAATGATGTTGCACTGCCTCCAATTGCTCCTTTTCAGGCACAGCCGTTCCAATACTCATTTCCCGATAAACCTGTCGGCTATCGGAAGAAGAGATTAGGGTATTAAAATGTTGTGCGATTTTAATGCTTAAATCGGTTTTACCAACACCTGTAGGACCTAATAGAACAATCAGGGTTTTCGACATCGATGCTCAATTATGAATTATTAATTAAGAATTATGAGTGTTGTGCTATTTTCTAAAGAATGTCCTCGTAGTCATCCAAACTTTCACATTCAGGACCTTCGTTAAATTCATCATCAAAATCAGCCAAATAATCGTCGGCAGTCATTGGGTTTTCCGATTTTGTATCAAATTCACCAAATCCAAGACCTTCAAAATCTTCTGCATCCAGCTTAATTTGTACAGGTGCATCACCTTTGGATAAAGTACATTTAGGATATTTTGTTTTAGCATTGGTTATCCCTTTTCCTATTAACTGAAGGTTGAAAAAGCGATCAGAGAAGAAATCAAAAACGTAAATTAATTCGGGTTTTTCCGAGGAAACAAATTCACGTATCATAGAAACATCCATGGGTACAACATTCAGGTTGTCCTCATCTTCGGTGTTCATTTCGAAAAGAGCAATTTCTAATCCTCTTTCATCATCAGCTCCAACTTGGTAGAAAGAGGCCATTTGTGAATTGTCATATCCAATTGTTTTCTGAATGGTGTTGTGAAACTCTAAATAAGTTTGTTCGTGGTCAATTTCCATTTCAAGAACAAAATTCTTTACTTCAGGTGAGGTTATTTTAAATGTGTATATCATGGTTTTACTTTGATTTTAATTGTGATAGAAACGCCATTGTATCAACATTGTCGGCATAATCCCATAGTTCGGGTTCTTGTGCTTTTCCAAATGGAATTGCATTTGGAATTTTCATGCCTACAATGCATTGAATTAGTTCAGAATTTTGGTTTAAATTGTTTTCAAGTTCATTAATTTCGGAATAATATTCATAGTTTACAACTCCTATTGGAGAAGCAATTTCTGTATTTTCATTTAGAAGAACAAAACCTGTATCCAGGTGATGTATTCTATTCATTAGGAACATAGAGCGCTGATAGTCGTAGTTGTTTGCGTATTTATTGTGATTATTCACAAAGGAATAGTTTTTCCAGCAGTCAAGAAGGTGTACTAAATTATATCCTTTCGGGATATACAATTTTGATACATTTCTACAGCCTAATCCAAAATATAAAAATACATCTCTACCAAGTGCTTCCAATTCTTCATCGGTTTCATCACCAGATAATACGGCAACAGAATTTCTATTTCTGCGAATGATGTGATCATATTTTTTGAAATATGCCTCAAAATATCTGGCCGAATTATTACTTCCTGTGGCAATAATTGCATCAAATTTATTTTCACCACTCAATCTTTCTGATTGAAAAGAGATTAGTTGTTCGAATTCAGAGTTGATTTCAATCAGTAATTTTGAAACAAAATTGAGTAGTTGGTTATCTTTTGAAGATAATTTTCCAATAAAAGAATGCCCTGTAATTAATACCGAAAGCATGTCGTGAAAGCCAACCATTGGAATATTTCCAGCCATTATTATTGCAACTTTTAGTTGCGTATTCTGATCGGAAATCGAATAGCGATTAACCCATTCGTTCAAGTTTTGTTCTTGCAGAAAATTACAAATACCATTTATGGATTCATGAACATGGAGTGGCGTGAACCACAAATTTTCATTTGAGACTCTAGTAAGCAAAGCTTCAAAGTCACCATAGTAGGCTGAATTTAGTCGATGATCATTAGGTTTTGCATCTTCTGATGAAAACTGGAATAGAAAATTACCTAGCTCAACAAATGCACTTATTCTTTCACTTTTGTTCATGGCATAATTCAAAAAAATCTCCAACT
>JAQBBZ010000008.1:0-3820 GCA_032125735.1 Labilibaculum sp. | reverse complement strand
ACTATATATTCCAATTTTGATTCTGGCACTTTTTGTAAGTGCTTGTGGAGATGATTTTTTAGATAAAGCTCCTCTTGACTCAATTAATACAGAAAATTTCTATCAGACTGAAGCTGATGCTTTAGGTGCTATAAATGGTGCATATCAACCACTGCAGTGGCCAAAATTATACAATATGAGAATGTGGACCACTGATATTATGGCTGGAAACAGTAATGTTGGAGCCGGTGGTGGAGATGATGGCCGGGAGACACAGGATATGGCCAATTTTGTTACTGCAACAGATAATCCAGGAGTTCTAGACCTTTGGCGTGGACCCGCACCAGGGATTCTTCGTTGCAATTTAGTGCTCGAAAATGTTCCAGAAATGAATATTGACCAGAATTTAAAGGATCAAATATTAGGTGAGGCGCACTTTTTAAGAGGTTTGTACTATTTCATTCTGGCACGAATGTTTGGTGATGTACCTTTAATATTAAAGTCTCAGGCACCTGGTGATGATTTGAGACCTTTGCGAACAGAAATAAACCTGGTTTATGAACAAATAATAAATGATCTTGAGGAGGCAAAGAATTTGCTTGCTGCCCGAGAAAGTTACTCTGATGCAGAAAAAGGTCGGGCATCAAAAGGCTCTGCGACTGGTTTATTGGCTAAAGTATTTTTGACAATGGGAGAGTGGCAAAAAACGGTTGATCTGTGTAATGAGGTGTCATTCTTAGGTTATTTATTAAATGATTCGTATTCAGATAATTACAGTGTTTATAATAAGAATTCAGTTGAATCATTATTTGAAATACAATACACTAATAACGCAGGCGAAGGTTTTTGGGGGAATGAAAATCAGGCATCTTGGTTAAGTACATTTACCGGTCCGCGTAATTCAGATATGGTTGCTGGTGGATGGGGTTGGAATCAACCTACTCAGGAATTTGTAGATTCATATGAGAATGGTGACTTGCGTAAGGATGTTACCGTTCTATACGATGGTTGTCCGCAATTCGATGGTCAGGACTATGATAAGGCATATTCAACTACAGGTTATAATCTCAGGAAATTCTTGGTGTCTAAAACCATTTCTCCTACTTACGATAACAGTCCTATGAATTTCCCAGTATTACGCTATGCTGATGTTTTGCTTATGAAAGCAGAGGCATTAAACAATTTAGGGCAAACAGCTGCTGCAGAAGCACCTTTAAATGAAGTGCGTTCGAGAGCAGGACTTTCTGCAGTTTCGGGTCTTTCTCAAGTAGAATTTCTAGAGAAAGTATTGCATGAAAGAAGAATGGAAATGGCTTTTGAAGGACAACGTTGGTTTGATCTTGTTCGAGTAGAAAATGGTCAATACGGATTGGCCTTCCTACACTCAATTGGTAAAGTGAATGCTGGTTCAAAGCATTTATTGCTGCCTATTCCTCAGAAAGAGATTGATGCAAATCCGAATTTGAAGCAAAATTCCGGATACTAAGCAAACTAATCTTTTTTATAAGAATATTGTTTTGAAGCATCCACTGGAATAAATTTTAACAAAGTGGTTTTATTGATTGTTTATTGTAATTCATTACGTCATATTATTTAATGAATAACTTGAATGGTGGATGCTTTCAGTATACTCTATAATCAAATTATAAACACATGAAATATATATATACAACACTGGGTTTTATCCCCAATTGGAAAATTGATAAAGGCGGAATTTTTATTACACTTCTGATCAGTATTCTATTTTCTTTTTTCTTGTCGTCTTGTGACGAGAATGAAGACATTGTTATTGAAATGGGAAAACCTGTTGAGCTATCAGCATCCGCAACTGAAGTTCAATTAAATCAGAAATTTGCCAATTCAACTTCTATTGAACTTATTTGGACACCTGGATCAAATGAAGGAACAGGTGCCTCTATTTCATATACAGTCCAATTGGATATGGAAGGGAATAACTTCACGGAACCCAAAACCTATGAAATGGGAAAGGCTGTTTTTTCTAAAAAATACAGTAATGCAGAATTAAATAACATTCTTCTAAATGATTGGAGTGTGGCCGCAGGAACATTAGTCATGTTAGAATCTCGTGTTATTGCAGTTACATCTTCAGACTTTGTTGTACCTGACACGTCTAATTTTGTAGCATTTTCTGTAATGTCATATGAACCGGTTTCAAGTACTATTTATATGCTTGGTGATGCAACACCAAACGGTTGGGATAACACGATAGCAACACCTCTGGAATCCAATACAGACAATCCAACAACCTTCACTTACGAAGGGAATTTGAAAGCTGGAGAATTGAAATTCATAACGCAATTGGGTGAATGGCTCCCATCTTATCAAAAAGGGGAAGACGAGCAACACATCTTGTTAAGAACAGATGATTCTCAACCTGATGAAAAATTTGCTATTGCAGAATCAGGAGTTTATAGAATTACTCTTAACCTTTTGGACTTAGATATTTCTTTTGAAAAATTAGATCAATCTCCCTATAATGAACTTTGGATTGTTGGTGATGCAACACCAAATGGTTGGAATATTGATAGTCCGAATCAAATGGTTCAGGACCCTACTGATTCATTTATCTTTACTTACAATGAGTATTTGAATGTTGGTGAATTTAAATTTCCCACATCCTCTGGGGACTGGGGAGCTGATTTTTATATGCCTCTTTCCAATTATCCTGATCTTTCAGAAACTACAGTTCAATTAGTCTCTGGAGGAGATCCTGACTTCAAGTGGCAAATTACTGAAGCAGGACCTTATAAGATTCAATTGAATTTAAGAGATATGAGTATTTCAATTAAAGCCTTTGAACCTTATGCTATGCTATGGATGGTGGGAGATGCAAGTCCAGCAGGATGGGACATTGATAATCCTACAGAATTGGTTCCGGATGCAAGTGATCCAAATGTATTTACTTACACTGGAGCCTTAACTGTTGGCGAGTTTAAATTTCCAACTTCAACAGGAGATTGGGGTGCAGACTTCTTTATGCCTGTAGAAAATTATCCTGATCTTACAGATACAAGAATGAAGTTTACTCCTGGTGGCTCACCGGATAACAAATGGCAGATTACTACAGCAGGTAATTATTCCATCACGATTAATCAATTTTATGAAACAATTTCTATCATTAAAAACTGATTGATATCATAACACTTTGAAATTTCGTTGAAAGCATAATGCAGAAATAGCAGAACTTTCAACGAAGTTTTAAGATCAGCTTTACGAACAGATTTGCTGTAAATGCAATTGGTTCATTAATATTTAGAACATGAAGAATTCGTTAAAATATCTTTTGATAATAGTAAGTATTCTATTTGCTTGTGAGAAATCAGAAAACAATCCAAAAGAGAATCCGGCACCTGTTACTCCAGAATATTCAGAGGTTTCCTTTTTTACAAATAAAGCGCGTTACAATCCGGGTGAGGAGGTTGAGTTTGTCATTGATAAAGAGATTTCTTCAACGGCAAGTATTCGCTATCGTCATCTGAATGAGATCATAAAAGAAGATTCTTATTCCGGAAGGAACTGGACGTGGAAAGTTCCTGTGACAGATTTCACAGGATATATGATTGATTTATATGAAATCATTGATGGTAAGGAGATTGTATACGGTAGCATTGCTGTAGATGTATCCTCAGATTGGACGCGTTTTCCCAGATATGGATTTCTATCAGAATTCGACTCTGATGTTTCATCTGTAGAGATGAGCAATACCCTTGATAAGCTTACAAGATATCATATTAACGGTTTGCAATATTACGATTGGCACAACAAACATCATAAGCCTCTTAAAATGGAGGGGAATACACATGCTGAAACATGGCAGGAT
>JAQBBZ010000007.1:0-3761 GCA_032125735.1 Labilibaculum sp. | reverse complement strand
CCATTAACGATTTATCTTCTGATAAATCATATCTTTTAATCTTATATTTTTTCTCTTCAAAACTCATGTGGAAATTTGCCTTAATATAGTGATTTGTAGTTGACCGTAAGCTTCGTGATTTTTTACTATTTCCATATATTTGGAATCAAAATTACCGTCATAGCTATTGGCTTGCGAAGATAGAGATTAGATGCGACAAATCGATATGACTATCTACTTTCTCCTATTTTTAGAATTGTACATTCTCAATTTAGTAGGCTGCAAAAAATATCCTATACCAATATGATTACAACTTGAGTCATATAGCTAAATGGTATAACATCGATGTATGTTGAGTTGAGCCATAGATGAGTTTGTGAATTTAGGTCTAAATAAAAGCGACCACATTCCATGCAGTCGCTTTTGTTTTGCTAGTCGGGGCGAGAAGATTCGAACTTCCGACTCCACGCCCCCCAGGCCTTAAAAATACTAATGTGTAAAATCGAACGGACAATGTGATTTTCGTGTAAATTACAGGTTGTGAGGAGTATGTGTGCTTTCTTTTGCTCCATTTTTTTTCTTGTTGAAGAAAAAAAATGTATATTTATACCATATTTGTTGCTCCCATGTTGCTCCCGGAAATAATTTAACACAAAGAATATGGCCACGGTAAGTCTTTATCTTTTTAAAAATAAGGTGTTGAGAGATGGAACATCTCCGATCGTTTTACAAGTGATACATAATCGAATAAGAAGAAGGAATTCAACAGGTATTAATGCCTTACCTGAAAATTGGGATGATGCAAAAAGAAAATTAGTGAATTTTCCTAAGAATGAGAAGAAGGTATTCGTGAAGAAAAACATTCTGTTGAAAAAAATTCTGCTCGAAGCTGAAGAGTTAGTATTAGACTTTGAAAATTTAGGTGAAGTTTATACTGCAGATGATATAATTCGAAAATTAAAAGGTGTTGTTTCTTCAAATTACATAACCTTCACAAAGCAGGTGATAAAACAATTAAAGGATCTTGGTAAAGATGGCAATGCTAATGTGTACAAGAGTAACTTGAATGTGTTTTCAAAATTTCTTAAGGGCAAGGATATCAGTTTTGATGAGATCGATTATTCGTTAATTAAGAAATTTGAAGCTTCACTCTATCAAAAGGGCAACGAAATTAACGGTGTTGCCCATCAGATGAAAACCCTCCGGGCTATTTGTAATAGAGCTATTAAAGAGGGAGTTGCCAGAAAAGATTTATATCCTTTTGAAAACTTTAAAATAAAAACTGAAAAGACTGCAAAAAGAGCCCTTTCCAAAGATGAGATTATTCAAATAAGGGATGTTAATTTGGATAAATATCCAGCTCAAAAGCGAGCCCGGGATTTATTCATGTTTAGTTTTTATTGCATGGGGATGTCATTTGTAGACATAGCCTATTTGAAGGTAAAGGACATTCACAAAGAACGATTGAATTACTCGAGGCAGAAAACAACACAAGTTTACAATATGGCCATTGTGAAGCCTGCAATGGAAATTATTAATAAGTACTCGGATCTGAAGGAGAAGGATGAATTTATATTTCCAATCTTAGACAAGAATCATCCCCGTATTTACGATTTATATCTTTCGCAAATGCACAACCAGAACCGAAGATTAAAAGAGGTCGCGAAGAAATTGGTTTTATCTCTTCCCTTAACCTCATACGTTGCCCGTCACTCCTGGGCTACCATTGCCAAACGTTCCGGGATCCCAACTGCAGTAATTTCCGAAGGCTTGGGGCATACCACCGAAAAAACAACTCAAATCTATCTGGATAGTTTTGAGAATGAAGTTTTGGATGCCGCAAACAGATTGATTACACTTTAATTTGTCGCAAATATTTGCTATATTTGCGACAGAAAAACAATTCAACTATGTGTGCGACTGTAGAATATAGCATATTACAGCATTTTAAAAGAACTAAAAAAGGCACGATCTTTTTCACCGATGACTTTTTGCGGTACGGGAGTGCTAAAGCAGTTTCTAAAGCACTTGAACGTTTAGTTGAAAAGGAAGAAATAGCACGTGTTGCACGAGGTGTTTATTCTCGTTTGGATACAGATCCATTTTTTGGTAAAGTACGTCCTTCTGCTGAAGATATTGCCAGGGCGGTTGCTAAAAGAGATAAAGCCCGCATTATCCCGACAGGAGCTATGGCTCTCAATGCCTTAGGTTTATCTACACAAGTACCTATGAAAATTGTGTATCTGACAGATGGATCTCCTCGAATATTACAGGTTGGAAAAAGAACTGTAAAATTTAAAAGAGTATCTCCCAAAAGCCTTTCAACGAAAGGAGAGATAAGCAGTTTAGTCATACAAGCTCTAAAAGAGATTGGTAAAGGAAAAGTGACAGATAGTGAAAAAGATAAGATTTTTGAACATCTACAGAATGAGGATGTTCAAAAATTAAAGCATGATATTCAGTTAGCACCTGAATGGATCAGAATAATCATGAGGCAAGCTCTTGTTCAAGAATAACCCATAATAATTTCCCTTTCTAAATCTCAATGAGTTTTAAAAATAAATTTTAAGATAACAGCAATGAATAAATGGTATCAAATTCCGCAATCTTCAAAGATTAAGGCCTATACTGATCTTTCTTTCGATATTAAACTTCCTGCTTATGCCATCGAAAAAGACTGGTGGGTGGTTCAAACACTTGCCATTATTTTTGAAATGGAAATTGGAAAGCATTTGGTTTTCAAAGGAGGAACCTCTTTGAGCAAAGCCTGGGATTTGATAGAACGATTCTCCGAAGATGTTGATTTGGCTGTAGACCGTAGCTTTTTAGGTTTTGATGGAGAACTGACCCGAAAAAAGGAAATTACCAAACTCCGAAAAGAATCCAACAAATACATTACCGAGGTATTCTTTCCTGAATTATCCACCAGGTTCAAAGAAAAGGGATTGGCAGAGGTAAAACTGGCATTGGTTGATGCGAAAGATTCTGATCAGGATCCAAGAATTATCGAAATTTATTATCCCAATGTGATTCCTTCTCCTGGATACATCCAACCCAGAGTTCAGGTTGAAATAGGTTGCCGTTCACTAAAGGAGCCATTTTCAGTGAGAGAGTTTTCATCCATAGTAGATGAAACATATTCAGAAGCTCCGTTTTCGCAAAAAAGAATTCAGATCCCCACCGTAAATCCGGAGCGGACATTACTTGAAAAAGTATTCTTATTGCATGAAGAGTTTCAAAGACCATTTGAGAAAATAAGAGTGGATCGGCTAAGTCGTCACCTTTATGATGTCTATCAGTTATCGAAAACCAAATTTGCAGATATTGCTCTTGCAGATCAGCATCTTTATGAAACCATCGTAAATCATCGATATCGATTTGCCAAACTGGGCGGTGTTGATTACAATCTCCATCAACCGCAAAGCATCAATATAATTCCTATTCCCGAAATGATCGCCGCTTGGGAGAATGACTACAAAACCATGCAGGAGCAAATGATTCATGGCGAGTCGCCATCTTTTAGTGAAATGATCGATCAGCTAAAAGTTTTCACGGAGAAAATCCATGCAATTCCATGGACGGTTGACGGCAAATTTAAAAGCTTAAAATAGTTCCTAAGCCACATCCGGAATCTTAAGAATAGACGTTCTGAGATCTGCAAATAAGCTCATTGCAAAGCATTTCAGACATAATAATTTTGTTTGTTTTAGAAAGTATTGTTAAATTATCGGTTTGATAATATTTTTCTATGATAAAGAAGCAATGTTTTGAAGCTCTGAAGG
>JAQBBZ010000006.1:0-3275 GCA_032125735.1 Labilibaculum sp. | reverse complement strand
TCCGTTTGGTGTTTTATTAAAAGAGGAGGCTGATTCAACAGTAATGAATTATAGAAATCTGGAATATTTAATAAAATACAATACGATTACTTACCATAATTCGGCTACACTGGGTTTTAAAAATAATTCTAGAAGTTATGGATTTTCTTCAACCAAATCAGTTTTAGCTTTTGCTCCTTCTTATGATGGTGTTAACGATTCAATTCTTATTACAGAAAGAGCTTACCGTGATAAATTGTATCCATTACCAGGTGTTAAGGAGGAGGTTAATAATATCTCAAAAGTGATTCATGGAGATTTGTTTATTGATGCTATGGCTACTGAAGCTAATTTTAAAGCCAATGCAAGTAATTACGATGTGTTGCACCTGGCAATGCATACCATAATTGATGATGAAAATCCGATGTATTCCAAACTGGTTTTTACTCAAAATTTAGATACTCTGCAAGATGGTCTTTTAAATACGCATGAAATTTATAATATGAATTTTAATGCAAGAATGGTTGTGTTGAGTGCATGTAATACGGGCGATGGTAAGTTATTAAAAGGAGAGGGAGTAATGAGTTTAGCCCGAGGTTTCTTTTATGCAGGATGTCCAAGTGTAATTATGACTTTGTGGACTGTTGAGGACAAGACAGGATCAAATTTAATGAGTAACTTCTATACTTTTTTATCTCAAGGCTTAAATAAAGATGAAGCTCTTCGTCAAGCTAAATTGGAATATTTAAAAACTGCTGATGCATTAAAATCTCATCCTTATTTTTGGTCTGGGTATGTAACATTAGGCGATGTGGATCCTTTATACGATGATAGTCTGATTAATAAACTGATGTACCTTGCATTTGGATCGGTTGGAATAATTCTAGTGGTGTTTTTCCGAAGGAAATACAAAAGAAAATCTGTAGCCTAAATTACCATACCAATTTTTTACCTTTTGTGTTTAAGTCTAATTTTGATTCTGAACTTGATTATCTAGATATATAATATTACTAAACAGTTCATGACATAGAAAAAAGCCACCCAATTTTATTGGATGGCTTATTTTATTTTGATGAATGATGAAGTGATCTATTCTAGTCTGTTGATGATTTCTAAAGCTTTTGTCTTATAGAAACTATTTCCCTGGGCAATAACATGGAATTGCTTAAGAGCTTTTTCTTTCTCGTTGGTCATGAGATAGCAAAAACCAAGATACCATTCAGATTGCTCTATAAACAAGTTATTCTTATGCTTTAGCACTCTGGTAAAGTTCCTATTTGCTTTGGAATACTCATTGATTTCAATATTCGAAATACCCGAATAAAAATTACCGGTAATGTTTGTGCTGTCTTTATCCAATATTTGCTTGAATAAAGTTAATGCCGTACGATAATCTTTTGTTTCGTAGCTTTTTAAAGCCGTAATCAACAAGTTATCAATCATGACATCTGCCGAACGAGTGTTGACTACAACATTGTAAGGCTTATAGTAATTGCTAAAAACTTTGTCGTTTGAGTAAGTAGATGGATTGTTTTGTATATACATCAAACTTCCCAAACCAATTACTAATGCCAGGGAGGCCGCTGCAATATTCCACTTAGTCAAAAATTTCAGCTTTCGCTTTTGAGCAGGATTAGGAGGGGTTTTAATCGCCTCTAATTTACTTCTAAGATCCATAACATCTTGTTCCATTATGGCCTCATTAACCTCCTTATGAAGGTCAAGCTCCATTTGAAGATTCAAGTCTTCGAGAAGGTCTTTCTCGAACTCCTTCAACTGGCTTTCTGTTAGATCACCGTCAAGAAAATCCTCGATACGGTCAAAATTCATTTCATCCATCATATACTTCTTTAAATTCATTATCACTTTTAATGCTTTCTATCAATGCTTGTTTGCACTGAAACTTTTTCTTTTTAGCATACTTCTCACTCTTGTATCCCATAATTTCGGATATTTCCTTTAGAGAAACTTTTTCAAGAGTTAATTGAAGCACTTGTTTGCAATCAGGACCAAGAAGTTTGAAGTGTTTCTGATACAACCTATACCTTTCAGTTTGATCATAGGTCTGTGTCGCTTCATCCAATCTATTGTCCAAAATAGCTTCTGAACTAATCTCATTGCTATTTTTTCTTTTTTCAAGTTGCTTCAACCATAAAAGTCTGCAAACAGAATAGATATAAGTTTTAAAATTACAATTCAGAACCAACGGTTCTTTTTTCATTTTACGGTAGATTACAATAATGGCTTCTTGAAAAAGATCTCTTGCATCTTCTTCGTTTCCGTTATTGTTTTCTATATAATTGCGAATGTTTGGAAAGAACTTGCTGTAGATGTAATTTAATACATCATTATTGCTCATGCTGATCCCCTCAAGTATCGCTTCCGTAGTGTAATCCATATTTCCTATCCCTTTATTCCTTTAATGTCTAAAAGGTAACCCTCAAAAAGTAAAAAAAAGTAAAAAAAACGCACTTTAAAGTGTAAATGCCTGATTGTATGACTAATAAATCTTTAAAAAAATAATGATTTTTAATGAAAATGATGATCTTTTAACATAAATCGATCCAATATACAATTTTCTTTCAAACTTGAATGTTCCTAAAAGTTAATTTTTTTGATCAATCTTAATTTATATACGACAGATATCATAAAAAGATTTATGAATGGACGATTTAGGGTAAAAAAAAAGATCAGATTCTCTAATGAAAATCTGATCTTTTTGTGGGCGATATAGGATTCGAACCTATGACCCCTTGGGTGTAAACCAAGTGCTCTGAACCAACTGAGCTAATCGCCCGAATTATTGGGAATAATGTGCTTTTTTAAAGTGGGCGATATAGGATTCGAACCTATGACCCCTTGGGTGTAAACCAAGTGCTCTGAACCAACTGAGCTAATCGCCCTTGCCTTTAAAAGCGATGCAAATATAGGATGGAATTATTTTATCTGCAAGCGGAATAATTAAAAAAGTGAAAATATTTTTCTGAAGAGGTTTTATATAGGCAGAAAGCTTTACTTTTAACAGTCATAAAAAATTGATACTATGGATAATAATTTAGAAAGAGACTGGAATAAACTTTTATATAAAATTTCTGAAGATTTTAATGTGGATGCCGATTTAAACGGAACTTTACTATTAATTGGAATACAGGAGCGAGGAAAAGGCTTTCAGGAGAAGTATGAAAAAGATGAAAAAATGGATCACATCAACTTAGCAACTTGTACCTTGTTGATGAAGTGGAAATACTATCAAATTGAAGGGTATGATGAAAATGATTGGCCCATTTTCAAAAAGA
>JAQBBZ010000005.1:0-4523 GCA_032125735.1 Labilibaculum sp. | reverse complement strand
AACTTAGGATCAAAAAACCTTTCGGTGAAATGCGAGAAATTATCATAAACGCCACCATCGGTTTTACCATACTCGATACCTAAATAAACCCCACCAACTTGGGTAAACCATAGGCCCAAACGAGGATCATTTAAAGCAAGCATCTTATCAATTAATGTATTTGAAGGAACATAGTCTTTTCTACTATCAACAAAAAAACCTTCATAAATAGTGTTTTGGTATGGAGCTGTTCCAATATATTTGAAGAATGCACCTTCTAAATTACTGTTGTAAACACCTGCAGCAACTGCTTGTTCTACAACAGTTTTTGAATTAAATGAAGGAACATCTGCCATTCTCATACCCATTCTTAGTTTTAAAGAATTAGCAAGAGTTTTCCATTCTGTGATATCTCCAGAGAATAATAAATCTTCATCTCCAAAAGAATCTTTAGTTACATCTAAGTCTGAAATTGCAGCATTTAGTCGAACCAAAAGGTCAGCATAAACTGTTTCAGCATCATCATATTTAGGACGAAAATTTACAGCACCTAATACAGCCTCTGTATAAGGAATATCACCAAAAGTTTCAACTAAAATAGTAAAAGAATAAACTTCTAGAATTTCAATAATAGCTTTTTGGTTTTTGGCCTTATCAGCGAGTGCACCTGTATACTCTGCAGCATCGATAATTAATTTAGCTTCTTCAAGATCCATAATAACATCTCTGTAGAACTCAGCCCAAAAAGTATCAGGTATACCTCTGTCAAGAAAATCGTAACGACTTTCATTAGTATAGGTTGTTTCCATCCAGTACTGAGCTAATAAACGAGAAATATTGAAATTCACACTCATGTTGTCATACTGATCAACAAAAGCAATTTCAGCAGTTGTAAGTAAGGTTTCTACAGGAACATTACTTGCATGTTTAGGATCTATATTATCATCTAACTCACAAGAAACAATTCCCATCGTAGAAAAGATCCCTACCAATAATAAATATGTTATTTTTTTCATTTTCGTTTTCTTTAATATTAAAACCCTAAAGTGATATTGAAACCATAAGTTCTGGTAGTAGGGTAAGAACCATTGGCAATACCTTGCTCATTTCCAGAACTCTGACCTGTCTCCGGATCAAAACCTGGAGTATTCTTATGAATAATCCAAAGATTACGACCAACAGCAGAAACAACAGCTTTATTCAAAAATGTTTTACTCAAAAGATCTTTAGGTAATGAATAAGATAATGCAACCTCTCTTAATTTAACATAGGATGCATCGTAAATGTAGCGAGCGGTAGGAGTTCTTCCGTAATACTGATCTCCACCCCAAGAATTTGCTCTTGCAAAAGTTGTATTTGGTGTTCCATCGGCATATACAGCTTCCGCATGTAAAATACCACCACCATCAGCTACTGCATCACGCTTAGGATTACCTAGTGAATTTAAGCCTGCAGTTTCTTTATACAAACCAGTTGCCAAACCATATTTACGGTCTACTGAATAAATATCACCACCTTGCTGAATATCAATCAAAGCACGAAGACTAAATCCTTTGTAATTTAAAGTATTTGTGATACCTCCAGTCCAATCAGGCTGTATATTACCAATAATTTCCTCTTCAACTGTTCTTGTATAGTAACCACTGGCAGAAACAGTCTTTTTCCCATTAGTGTAAACAAAATTGGTTCCTTTCAAAGCACCAAAAGCCTCACCAACAATTGCATTCATTGAGATGTCCCAAGCAGATAAAATCTGAATTTGTTTCACTCCTTCGTACAGGCTAATAACCTCATTTTTATTTTTCGCCCAATTGAAATTAATATCCCAGGTAAAATCGTTCATTTTAACAGGACTAACATTAATTCCCAATTCAATACCCTTATTTTCAATTTCTCCTGAATTAACAAAAGCTCTGGAATATCCACTAGCTCTGGAAACATTTACATCCATAATTTGATCAAAAGAGTTTGATTTATAAACGGCCAAATCAAACCCGAATCTATTATTGAAGAAATTTGCTTCCAAACCAAGTTCAGTACTCTTTGTCCTTTCAGATTTCAACTTAGGATTTTGCAGTATACTATTCACAGAAAAACTGGCTTGGCTACCCCAGTTTGTTCCTTGAGAATAAGCCGACTTAATATTATAAGGATCTGTATCGTTACCAACTTCAGCATAATTAGCTCTTAATTTTGCAAAGGATAAAAATGATAAATCCTTAATTCCTTCCAATTCCGATAGAATTAAACTTGCTGAAACTGCAGGATAATTATATGTATTATCAGCACTAGGTAAAGTAGAGGTTTGATCTACTCTAAGAGATGCTTCCAGATAAACAAAGTTCTTATACCCTGCAGAAAAGCTACCATAAGCACTTTTTGTATTTTTCTCGCGAAGTGATTCACTAGGTGATATTTCAACCTTGGTATTTTTTGTAGTATACAATAAAGGAACAACCAATCCTCCTGAAGTCTGTGCAAAAATAGATTGAATAGTCCGATCTAAATAGTTTACCCCTACTAAACCGTTAAAATTAAAATCATTAACTCTTTTCTTAAATTTCAACATCAAGTCACTATTCCACTCTGAAAAAGTTCTGTCATATGTTGAAAAATAAGATTGGCTATTCGATCCAACAGCGATTCTTTCATTTTGTCTTTCGTGGTAAAAATCAATGGATGTACGATAAGTTATTGTAAACATATCATTCAGTTCGTAATCCGCAGAAGTATAACCAAATAATCTATTTCTCTCATCATCTTCATAATTCATATAACGGGTCCAGTATGGATTATTCGCATAAGCAGGAGACAGATCAGTAGGACTATTGGCATTCCAAGTTCTTTGTCCTCCATCAGGCGACTTGTAATTGTTCTTCATACGATCGAAATTAAGATTCGTTTGGAACCATTGTGCAAAATTTTGCATCGGGTTATTATCATCATAACCTGTTCCAAATCGACCTTTTCCTTTTGTATTCACGAAATTAGCACTAGCACTAATTTTTAATTTATCCGATAATTGGTAGTCTGAATTAAAAGCAATACTATTCTTTTTAATCGAACTATTAGGCAAAATACCAGTTTCATCCGCATTAGTAAATGACAATCTAAAATTAGAAACATCATTACCTCCGACTAGAGCAATACTGTTTAAATACTTAACTCCTGTCTCGAAGAAATCATAAACTTTACTTTTAGCTCCAACCCAAGGGCGTGTTTCACCATAATTGGCTGCATTAGGATCTAAAGCATCCCAATGAACTACCTGTAAATTAGGATCAAACTTTGGTCCCCAAGAAGCATCATCATTAGTATTAACAACATTGTGACCATTAATAGCATTTTCAAAACTCCAATCAGGAGAATAACCAGCGCCATACTCATATTGGTACTCAGGCATAGTTTCCTTATTGATCGTATTAAAGGTAATACCTGTGTTTACAGTCACGCCAAGACCTTTTCTTTTCTTACCTTTCTTTGTAGTAATTAAAACAACACCATTTGCTGCTCTGGAGCCATAAAGAGCCGATGCTGCTGCACCTTTTAGAATAGATACAGATTCAACATCATCAGGGTTGATGTCTGAAGCTGCATTACCGTAGTCATAACCTCCACGTCCACTTGTTTGATTTGCTGTATTGGTATTACTGTTATCCATTGGAACACCATCAACAACAAATAGAGCTTGGTTATTTCCCATTAATGAAGTAGTACCACGGATGAGGATATTTGCTGATCCACCCATTGTGTTTGCTTGACGAATACTAACACCAGCAACTTTCCCTGAAAGAGAATTCACGATGTTTGATTCCTTGCCTTCACTAATACTTTCGCCACTAACTTCTGTCACAGCGTAACCAAGTGATTTCTTTTCACGGGTAACTCCTAATGCAGTTACAACAACCTCATCCATACCTATGGATTCAGTTTCCATTACAACGTTAATGACAGTTTTGTCACCAACTTTAATTTCCTGAGTAACCATACCTACAAAACTAATCAACAAAACATCTGTGGTTTTAGCCTCGAGGGAATATTTACCGTCAATATCAGTACTGGCACCAATAGTGGTACCTTTTAAAACAATAGATACTCCGGGCATGCCCAGACCATCTTCAGCACTGGTAATCGTACCAGTAATCTGCTTGCTTTGTGCAGTTACTACTTGTAATCCCATAAAAATGAGTAATACAAATAGTCCAATCATTTTTTTCATAAAAAAACTTTTTAGTTAGTAATTAAGTAAAGATGCAAAATGGTTAATGGTAATTCTAGAATATAAAAATAGCATTTAAAACGCTTTTAACAAAAATTAACAGGTTTTTAATACTTTATAAATAATGACTTATATCATGTTTTAGTGAATTGTAGACATTTCAAACAAAAAAACGCAACAAAATTCCTATTGTATTTAGTTTTAACTATCAACACAATAGCCACCTTAAATTAAACAAAACATATTAATATAAAAAATAAATAAATTTAAGGCGTTTTTATTAAAAAAAAACACCTTAGAACGATTAAATGATAGTGAAAATCTA
>JAQBBZ010000004.1:0-12166 GCA_032125735.1 Labilibaculum sp. | reverse complement strand
TTGTACTCCAACAATTTAGATGGAGTTCGGTCTTCGTAAAAAGAGTTCAGTAATATGCTTTGATTTATTTTCTTTCCGTTTTCTGAAATTAGAGTTGCTTGATTATCATTGCGATTATAAATCCAAAATCCGCCATTGGGCGAAGAGCAAACTAATTCTGTTTCATTATCAGAGTATTCATATAAATCAATTTCATTTCCGATTTCGGCAAGATTACGATCAAGGAATAAAATTTGATTGAAATCATTGTAAAAAACCAGAATTCGAAGAGGGTTTGTTACATCAATAGATGATATAGAACCCAGCATAGAGCTTGAAAAAACGGTAAGTCTTTCTCCTTGCGAATTGAATTTAATTAGTTCAGAATTATTCACGACAAATATATTACCTAGATGATCAACAGAAATAAAATCATGAATCTGATTGATCTGAATCTGATCTTGGGCAGGCAATAAAAGAGAGATCCAAAGAAGGAAGTACAGCATAATTAACTAGTTGTTTTTTTGAAGTAATTCCTCAATTAGAATACGATTATTTGAAAGGCGAGGCACTTTATTTTGTCCCCCTAATTTTCCTTTTTCTTTAAGCCATCGGTAGAATAGACCTGGTTTTGCAATTGTAATATGTGGTTTTTCAAGAGTAATGTTCTTATATCTTTTCGCCTCGTAATCAGAGTTAACACTCATCAAAGCATTGTCAAGAACGAAATTGAACTCATCAATATTATCAGGCATTTTTTCAAATTCTATCAGCCATTGGTGAGTGCCTTTTTGATTTGAAGCCATAAATACTGGTGCTGCTGTATATTCCTTTATGATTGAATTGGTTTTTTCACAGGCTATTAGAATTGCTTTTTCTGCATTATCAATAATCAATTCTTCTCCAAAAGCATTAATGAATAGCTTGGTTCTTCCCGAGATTTTAAATTTAAAGGGTTCCTTCGAGGTGAATCGAATTGTATCGCCAATTTGGTAGCGCCATAAACCACCATTCGTTGTAATAACGATTGCGTAGTTTGTATGAAGGTTAACATCTTCCAAGCTAATGGCTTTTGGATGATCATCATCTAAATCTCCGACAGGAATAAACTCATAATAAATGCCATAATCCAACATTAAAAGCATCGAATCATCAAAAGGATCATCCTGAATTCCAAAAAATCCTTCGGAAGCATTATAGGTCTCCAAATAATTCATGTTAGTCGAAGGAAGTATTTCCTTAAACTGTTCGCGATATGGATTGAAACTAACACCTCCATGAACAAATAGTTCAAGATTAGGCCAAATTTCGTGTATGTTGCTTTTGCCTGAAACGCTTAACATATGTTTTAATAGAACCAAGAACCAGGATGGAACACCAGATAAGCTAGTTACATTCTCGTTCAATGTGGCTTCTGTTATTTTATTCAGTTTTTCTTCCCATTCATCCATTAAAACAATAGAGGTATCGGGTGTTCGTATAAAATCAGCCCAAAAGGGGAGGTTTTGAATTAAAATAGCCGATAAATCACCATAGTAAGAGTCATTGTTGATGTTATTAATCTGATGACTTCCTCCTAGGGTTAATCCTTTTCCTTTAAAGATTCCCGTTTCGGGGAAAAGGGAAGTATAGATGGCTAAAATATCTTTACCACCTCTAAAGTGACAATCTTCGAGAGCTTCCTTGCTTACAGGAATAAATTTGCTTTTTGAATTGGTTGTGCCCGATGATTTAGCGAACCATTTTATTTCAGAAGGCCAAAAAATGTTTTGCTCTCCATTCCTAAGACGATTGATATAAGCTTCAATATCTTCATAGGTCTGAACAGGAAGTCTTTCTTTGAATGCAGAAAGAGTATGAATGCTTTTAAAATCATATTTTTTCCCCCACTCAGTATTCGAAGCCTGTTCGATTAATTGCGTGAGGGTTTCTTTCTGAGTTTCAATAGGATGATTTTTGAAGAAATCAATCTGAGAGAGTCTTTTCGTATTGAGCCAGCTAACAAGAGAATTTATTAAAGCCATATTTGATTTGTTTACTTATTTAAATATAAATAAATTTTGCGTTAGGTTTTCTTTCTTATCCATTTATTATGCTTCAGTTATGTTGGTTTTTAGTTATATTTGGTGATCATTGTTAAACATAGAAACGCATCACAAATGAGTATAATTGATATATTATTAGGTATCCCGTTGCTTTGGGCAATGGTTAAGGGGTTTAAGAATGGTTTTATCTTTGAAGTTGCTACTCTGATTGCATTAGTTTTAGGTATTTATGGAGCGATTCATTTATCCGATTTTACGGCTCAATTTATAAGGGATCGTTTTAATTACGATTCGGAGTACTTGGGCTACATTTCCTTTGGAATCACTTTTGTTGTAATTGTAATTATTGTGAACATTATAGGCAAGCTACTTAATTCTTTTATTGAAGCAATTGCATTAGGGATGTTTAATAGAATATTAGGGATGGTATTTGGTTTACTAAAAGGGATTCTTATAATTGGTATCATCGTTTATTTTGTTGATTATTTAGATAAGAAATTCGAATTTATTTCAAAAGAAAAGAAGGAGGATAGTATTTTATACAAGCCGATGACAACCGTTTCTGAAACTATGTTTGAGTTGTTTAATTCAGATTTTAGCGATACGAAAGACAAGATAAAGGAAAAAGTGAAAAAAGAACTCCCTCTTGAAGTATAATGAAAGAAACGATAAAGAAATACATCGCAAAATTACCGAAGCGTAAAGTAGTCCATTTTGAAGGCTTGTGTGCTAATTGTGAACATCCAGTAAGTGGTGGTTACTGCTCAAATTGCGGGCAATCTGTTAAAGATTTTCATCGTCCGTTTTTTAGTGTCCTTTCCGATTCATTGGGAGATGCTCTGTCTGTAGACAGTAAATTTTTGCATACTCTTGTGCCTTTATTTGTGCGACCAGGATACTTAACCAAAGAGTTTATGAAGGGTAAAAGGGCTAGATATACTCCGCCCTTTCGCTTGTATTTATTTCTTACTTTTTTTGCTTTTCTATTACTTTCTCACAATCACAGGCCCGAAACCGATTCCGAAAAAAACTTAACATTTAAGAATGATGAAGGAAAGGAAGTTCAATTCTTATCCTATTTTGATCAGATATTAGACAGGGACTTAATTGATCGTGATAGTTTGGGTACAGATAGTTTAACCAAAGACTTCGAGCAGCAAAACAAGATAATTACATTTGATTATTTTGATGAGAAAACAGACAAGGAACTCATTGAAGGTGATCGTTTGAACAGAGACTTAGAGGAAAGCAAGTTAACTATATCCAATACAGATATTGATTCGGTTTCGGAAGTAGATGCAATACCTTCAACAATTTACGTAAAGAGCGGAGGTGAATTAATAAATAAAGAACTGAAGAATTTGATTAATATGTGGCGGTTGAATCCAACAATGATGATGGATAATGTCTTTAAAAAATTGTCACAGACCTTACTAATTATATTTCCTGTATTTGCTTTGTTTTTGGCTCTGTTCTATATCCGCAGGAAACGTTATTTGTTGGAGCATTTATTGATCTCACTTAACTTTCACTCCTTTATTTTTGTGATCGTTATACTTAGTGAACTTTTGATAATGACCAAATTAGAGTTTGTGCAGCAATTTGCTCTTTATCTCTATTTACTAATACCCTTACAATTAGGTTTAGCCTTGAAATTTTATTATCAACAATCTTGGTTAAAGACATTTGTAAAGTTTTTCATGCTTTCGATTATCTATAATGTTTTATTGATCTCGGGGATTTTATATAGTTTGATTTCATTAGTTGTTGAATAGAAAAAAATAGCGCATTATAAAATGGTAAAATTCTTATCTTTGCCATTCGAATAGAAAATTGATAATTAGATTCCTATCAGGAAATTAAATACAGAACAAATGAATTTTATTGAGGAACTCCAGTGGCGAGGCATGATTCACGATATGATGCCTGGGATAGAAGAACAACTTGCAAAAGAATTAACGTCAGCTTACGTAGGAATTGATCCAACGGCAGATTCTCTGCACATTGGACACCTTGTTGGTGTAATGATGTTAAAGCATTTTCAGGTAGCAGGACACAAGCCGATTGTTTTGGTCGGTGGTGCAACGGGTATGATCGGAGATCCTTCGGGAAAATCGCAGGAAAGAAATTTGTTGGATGAGAAAACACTTCGTCACAATCAGGATTGCCTGCGTGCACAACTTTCAAAGTTTATGGATTTTGATTCCGATGCTGTAAACGCCGCTGAAATGGTGAACAATTACGATTGGATGAAGGATTTTACCTTCCTTGATTTTATTCGTGATATTGGAAAGCATCTCACCGTGAATTACATGATGAGTAAGGATTCGGTAAAGAAAAGATTAAGTGCGGATTCTAAATCAGGGATGTCTTTTACTGAATTTACCTACCAATTAGTTCAAGGAACCGACTTTTTAGAGTTGTACCGAACTAAGAATTGCAAACTGCAAATGGGCGGTTCCGATCAGTGGGGAAACATTACTACAGGAACAGAATTAATTAGAAGGAAAGAAAGTGGAACAGCTTTTGCAATCACTTGTCCGTTAATTACAAAAGCAGACGGAGGAAAGTTTGGGAAAACAGAATCTGGCAATATTTGGTTGGATCCTAAACGTACTTCTCCTTATAAATTCTATCAGTTTTGGTTGAATACTTCGGATGAAGATGCAGCTAAATACTTGAAAATATTCACTTTGTTGCCTAAAGCTGAAATTTTTGCTTTGATAGAAGAGCATCAGGAAGCTCCTCACATGAGGAAATTGCAGCAACGCTTGGCGAAAGAGGTGACCATTATGATTCATTCTGAAGAAGATTACAATACTGCTGTTGAAGCCTCTCAAATTCTATTTGGAAATGCGACTGCTGATGTATTGAGAAAATTGGATGAGGAGACATTCTTATCGGTTTTTGAAGGAGTACCTCAATTTTCAGTTAGTAAGTCTGAATTTGATAATGGTATTGATGTTTTGGAACTTTTGGCAGTGAAAACCGATGTGTTTCCATCGAAAGGTGAATTAAGAAGACTTTTTCAAGGAAATGCGATCAGCATCAATAAAGAAAAAGTGCAGAATTCTGAAATGGTAATCACAAAAGAACACTTAATTGCTGATAAATATTTTTTGGTTCAAAAAGGCAAAAAGAATTATTTCCTTGTAGTTGCTTGTTAGTTTGCGATCTATCAACTATTTTTATTACATAAACCCAAATCACAAAATTAAATCAAATTATATGAAATTCTTAAAGTTTGCTCTTATCGTTCTGTTCTCAGTAGGTATAATGAGTTGTGGTAGCAGTGGTGGTGGCGATGACAAAGAAGATACAGTTGCTCCAACAGTTACGATTGCTAGTCCAACAACAAGTACTATAGTTATAGCTGGTGCAAATTTAAGTGTCAATTTTACTGCTACTGATAATGTTGCATTGGCATCTTATACTGTAACGGTATCATATATGGGAGTTAAATCTGTAAAAACAGTTGAAGAGTTTAGTTTTAACAGTCTTGCGGATACTGACGCTGCAGGAAATGCAGTACCTGCTATTTCCGGTGCATCAAAAGTAATTAGCTTTAATATTGCAACTCCTGATAATGCTAAGCCTGGAGCTTATAAGTTTTCTGTAGCAGTTAAAGATACTGCAGGAAAATCAATCTCAAAAGATCTCGCTTTCGAAATACAATAAGAAAATCTTATTTAAATAGAAAAGGATCGGCATTCGCCGATCCTTTTTACATTTGTGGAATTTTGAACTCGATGCCGAACAATGAGATATCGTCTATTACGGCCTTGTTCTTTTTTCCAATATCAATATAGTGTATCAAATCGGCAAAGGTGTCTGATATGCTTTTTGGTGTTGCGAACATATTTGTTAGAAACTGAACACCTACTTCCATTTGATTATCTCTTTCCAGTTCTATTAACCCATCGGTATAGCAAAGTAATTTTGAATGCTCATCAATTGTAATTTCGCCCACTGTTATGGCCGGAATTTCATTAAGCATCCCCAAACCAATACATCCTTTTTTTAAAAGTGTTGTTTCTCCATTTTCAAAATTGTAAAGAAGCGGTGGATGATGACTTGCATTCACATATTTTAATTTTCTGGTGGTATAATTGTAAATTCCAATAAAAAAGGTCAGGAATTTTTCACTGCTGGAATTGTCGCACACTTTTTGATTCAATTGAACCATGAGTTCGTCAAGTGGAGTTTCTGGACGGAAAAGGGCTCGTAAAGTAGCTTGAAAGTTAGACATGATTAGAGCAGCAGGAATTCCTTTGCCCGAAACATCACCGATGCAAAACCCCAATTCCTGATCGCTAAAATTGATAAAATCATAATAATCTCCACCAATTTCAAAATGTGGTTGATAATATCCGCAGGTAGAAATATATTGATTTTGTGGTAAAGAACTTTGATTCGGAATTAGTAGACTCTGAATTTTTGACGCTAATTCCATTTCCTTTTTAAAAGCTTCTTGAATCAATAATTGTTTGTACAGACGTTTGTTCTCCATTGCCACAATAATAATGTTGGAGATGGTTTGTATGAAGCTAAGGTGACGAATAGCAGGACTCATTCCCTCCATTTCTTCATCAATATCACCAATTAGAATATAAGCAAGTACAGAACTCTTATGGAATACCGGAATAATAAAATCAAAAGACCAAAACACTTCAGGTAAATCACGGGAGATATAAGTAATTTCAGAAATATTGCTTAAATGCTTTTCAATTTTTATTTTATCAATGCAATCTTTGGAGATACCTGAGACTAACAATTTTTCCCAGCGAGAACTAAATTTGTAGACAGCAATTTTACCAATCTTTAGTTCATCAAACAAAATATGCTTGTACTGCTGTAAAAGTTCACCAATCGATAAGTTTTCATTAATCGCTTGAGTAATCTTAAGAATAAGGTTGAGCTTAAATTTGCTGTTGACAGATTGTTGCTTGATCACGATAAGGGTTTTATGTTTTATGCTAATTTAAGAAATATCAGATTAGTGGCCAATGGGAAGTTAAAAAAAAAAAGGATTCCATAAAGAATCCCTTTTTGATGATGAGTTTATAAAAAACTATGCTTTTACACGCTCCGAATAAGAGTGGTCACGTGTGTCAATTTTAATTAAATCGCCTGTGTTAATAAATAAAGGTACCATAATAGTCGCACCACTTTCAACAGTAGCGGCTTTTAGTGATGAGGTAGATGAACTATCTCCTCGTAAGCCAGGTTCAGTATAAGTAACTTCCATTACAACATGAGCAGGAAGATCAACATACAATGGAGTTTCTGTATCAGCATGAAAAACAGCTTCAACCATTTCACCTTCTTTTAAAAGATCAGGTGAATTAAACAATGCTTCAGGTAAAACAATTTGCTCATAAGTTTCAGTATGCATCAAATTGTATCCCATATCATCTTTATAAAGAAATTGGTGAGGACGTCTTTCAATACGAGCTATGTCAATTTTCACACCAGAGTTAAATGTATTATCAATAACCTTACCTGTTTTAACATTCTTAAGTTTTGTTCTAACAAAGGCAGGACCTTTACCAGGTTTCACATGTTGGAATTGAGTAATGGTATATAAATCTCCTTTATAATGTATACACATTCCATTTTTAAAATCTGTAGTAGACGCCATGATATAATATTAATTTTTAATAATCATTTTAGAAAAAGGCAGTTTGATTTCCTTTTTAGTTTTGCAAAAATAGGGTAAACAATTAATATTCTGAAATATTACGAGGCTTTGTTTTAAATAGATACCGTAGATATGGAATAAATTTAGTCGTTATCTATGATTGAATCATACGAGAAATCCGAAAAATTTATTAAATCGCAACGCAAAGAACCAATGAAAAGATCGAATTGCACACGAACAGGAACCCGGTTTGCATCTGCAGATACCCAAATAGTCATGTCATCTTCGTCTTTAAATGCTCTTCCTGTTGCCACAATTGGAATAAATTTGTAACATTTTATTTCTCCAATTTGACTGTCAATTGTCTCGTATCCCATAAATCGGAATTGAAGAAGAAACAATTCATCAGAAAAGTGAGTTTGAATTTTTACTACTTCGCCAATTTTTAATTTTGAATTGAAATAATGGGCTCTGGCAAAGTAAAAAGCAGATAATATATCATGAATTCCTACTGGTACTTTATGAATTCCGGAACGTGTAGAGTTTACTTCATTCTTTTCCCGATCAAATACTATTTCAGTATATCTTTTGTAATTGCCTTCGCGAATATCTCGAATGGCTTTTTCGGGAAGTAAGGTTTTCGGTGAAATGAAGCTCTCGTATGTATCTCTAACTTTATATAGCGTATTGAATAATCCGACTGTTTTACCGGTTAGCGTAGCGTGCAAAAGGTCTTTGCCATCTATTTTTTCACTTCTTATCTTTAAGCTCGCCTTTCCGCCACGAATAATTCCATAATGTATAACATATCTTAAATGTTCCCCTTTTTCGCTATCCTTAATAGGAAAATCGGCCAACGAAATTGTATGGCTTACAAGAATCAGAAGAATACTAAGAGAGAATTTATACATATTTATTATTGTTGGTTCTTATTTAAAGATATTCTTTTTAGGAGTAGTAGCCACAAAATCTTTCAAATAAAAAGGTTCAAAATAGGCTACATCTTCAAATTCCTGATTTTGAAATTTTATTTCGGCCAACTCTATCATTCCTATCGCTGATGGAGTTATGCTATCAAGAAAGATGCCATTTTTACTTTTGATCACGTCTTTACATTTGGATGAACCATCTCCGAAGAAAACAACTTCCCGTTCCGAAAGTTCTTTCGAATAGGAATTTTCATCGATGATATCAGCAGAAATGGCTCCAATCAATTCGTTTTTGTTATTGAAAAATGCAGTATAAACTTCCATTCTTCGTGCATCAATCATTGGACAGTAATAAGCCTTTTCGGGATTGTTTATTTGAGCAAGGACATCTTTATTATCAAGCAATGGTTTTGTCATTGCCTGCAAGGTATTAATTGCAATAAGAGGCAGGTTTGCACCATAACAAATTCCTTTGGCTGTTGATACACCAATTCGTAATCCTGTATACGAACCAGGGCCCATGCTAATAGCAACGCCGTCTAAATCTCCTATTGTAAAATTATTTTCTTTTAAAATATTTTCAATAAAAACCGTAAGGTGTGTTGCGTGTTTCATTCCTTCTTTGGTCTCCTTAAGAGCCAGTAAATCACCATCTTTCCCTAATGCAACAGAACAAACTGCTGTTGATGTCTCGATATGTAAGAGTAATGCCATTTGATAAAATTTTAAATCACTGCAAAATAAGGGATAAAATAGTAATTGTGAACGATATCATTTGAAATATATGTAATTGCAAGCTTCGAATTAATCAAAATTGAATAATAAGATGGATTAATAACATCATTCTATTTCTAAGACAATTAACTAAGAGGGAACACGTACGGGGCAAAAAAAAAGCTCCCAACCAGAAATAGGATGAGAGCTTTTTGAATTTGAAACTTGACTATAAATTTATTTCTATTCCATTATAGAAGTCTAGAATCTTCGTACGGAATATATATTCGTATTTCGCTTGCAGTAAATCTGATTTAGATTTGAAAAGGTTGTTTTTTTCTTGATTGTAATCCACCGAATTAACCAAACCTAAGTTGAATTTTTCTTCAGTGTAACGGAAGGCTTCTTCGGTTGAAGAAACTGCTGTTTCACTAGAGAAAAACTTTTTCATTGCAGCCTTTGCATTGGCATGTGCCTGTTGAATGTCTTTACGCAGTGTATTTTTCGAGTTATCCATGTATAATTTGGAGCGATCGATATTTATTTTTGCGTTGCTGATGTTTCGATTAACACTTCCACCATTAAAAATTGGAATGCTTAAGTTGAAGCCAAAGCTTTTAGATTCAAATAATCTTAATTGATCATTCAGTTGCATTTCTTTTCTGATCATTATTGGATGATTATCTGCATCAAAGCCTTCATATTCTGGCAGGTTTTTGCGATAACCGGAATTCCATGATCCGTACATAGATAAAGTTGGAGTACGTTGCCCTTTGGCAATTATCAAACCTTTCTCAGAACTTTCCAAACGGTATTGTGCCGCTTTCATTTCTGGTCGGAAAGTTAGAGCATTAATAAATACAGATTCGGGATCAGCCATCGATCTGGTTGCATTTAAAACCGGAAGTTCAGGAGTTACAATGTCAAATGCTTGTGTGTTTTCTAAATCAAGAAGCTGAGCCAGATCAAGTAATGCAATGTCAAGTGCATTTTGTGCGTTTACAACCGCAAGATCTTCACGTGCAGCCTGAGCTTTTTGTTCCATTAAAGTCCCTTTTGGGAGGGTTCCAGCCTCTACTAATACTTCTGTTCTTTTAATTTGAAGTTCGGTAACTTTTAATTGCTCATGCGCAACCTGAAGAAGCTCTTTTTTGAATAAGATATCTAAAAAGTAAGATGTGATATTCAGGGCCAAATCTTCTTTTGCCTTTTCAACATCCTGCAAATTGGCTTTAAGATCCAATTCGTTTTGCTTTACTGAATTACACTTTTGAAAGCCACTGAATAGAGTAACATTTGAGGAAATTCCAAGAGAACCTGTTTGACTGTTGGCGTTCTCATAGGTGTTATCTTCTCTTAATGAACGGCCATAGTTGAAGTTGTATCCGGTACTACCATTTAAATTTGGTAACAAATTAAGCTTGGATTGTTTGGTATTGTTTGCCTGAACATCAGCATCCAGTTTTTGCAACTTAAGATTGATGTTGTGTTCCTTTGCATGTGTTATGCATTTTTCCAAATCCCATAATTCCTGAGCGTAAATCCCAGAAAAGGAAAAAGCAAAAACAAGGATAAGTAATAATATTTTTTTCATGTGTGTATTTATTTTTTGATCCGATAGAACTAGTTTTTCCATCATTAAATTAATAATGAAAGCTTGAAGATGGCCATATTGCTGTTATAATAAAGCCAATAAAAAGAAACTATATTTTACTCTTCCTTTTTCTCTTCTTTTATCTCTTCAATTTTTTTCTTTTTTTCTCCTTTAAGCTTATCGTCTTTAGTTATACCTTCCAATACTTCAATGTTGATTCCATCTGAAAGTCCGGTCTTAATAAATCTCTTTTCGAATTTTTGTTCTGAAGTTTCTATCTCAACAAAGGTTGAATCATTTTTAAATTCAAGAAGACTTTCGTTTACAGCCAATACTTTTTCTCTTCTATCCAAAACGATTTCTGCATTTGCGCTATATCCCGAGCGGATAAAGAAATCCTTACGAAGCTTAACCGAGGCTTTAATTTCGAATTGAATGGCTCCATTTTCTTCCACACCTTTTGGTGAAATATATTCCAAATGAGCATCAAACTTCACATCTTCTATGGCTCCAATAGTCAACTCAAGGTTCATTCCCTGTACAATTTTCCCAACTTCGGTTTCATCAACTTTACCTTGAAAAATCATTTCGCCCATATCGGCAACAATAGCAACCGTTGTACCATCATTAAAAGTATTACTTTGAATCACTGAGTTTCCTTCTTTCACTGGAATATCAAGAATCATTCCTTCAATTGTAGAACGAATAATGGTATTAGTAGCTTTTGTAGAACTTTTGGATACACCTTCTTTAATCAACTGTAAATTATCTTTTGCAGATTGTAATTCTTCTGCCGAATTCCTGAAAGACAACTGTGTTTTTTGGAAATCAGATTCTGAAATAACTTTTTTGTCGAATAAGGCCTTATCTCGATTGTAGTTAATTTCTTTATCCTCGTAATTAATTTGCGCTACATTTACTCTTGATTCTGCGTTATTCAAATTAATCATATCAGGAATAATCTTTATTTTGGCTATAGGGTCGCCTTTTTTAAGCATATCTCCAGCCTCTACATACAAGGTTTCAATAATTCCGGAAACTCCCTGAGGTTTAATCGCGATTTCTTTTCTTGGAACAACAGATCCGGTTGCAACCGTCTTTTTAATAATATCTGTTATTTCAGGTGATTTTGTGTTGTAAATCACAGGCTTATCTTGCGACTTTTGATATAGGAATACAATGGTTCCAAAAAAAAGAAGGATAAAAAACACAACCAATACAATTCTAAAAACTTTTTTCATGACTAGTATTATTTTCGGATTAT
>JAQBBZ010000003.1:0-9030 GCA_032125735.1 Labilibaculum sp. | reverse complement strand
CCTCAAGGCCTTCTAGTACCTTAATATCGCTCTCATTATAATCTTCACTGTTTTTTCTTGCCATTTATTCCTCCGATTGTAAACTATATTCTTTTTCTTCGCCGTCAAACCTCTTTTTTAATGTTGAAGGTGCCAGCGCTGAAAGATATACATTTGTTTTATTATTTTTGTTAATAACAATAAAAGACTTAGGCATATCATCCATTATGGTAATAACCTGCCCGTTCTTTTCACTTGTTTTTAAGTACTCTCTGGTTATGTTTGATACCGTTGAGTTTTCTATATCAAATACACCAACTATATCCTGACGGTCGATTACATGATCCCCGCCTATATGCAGATACATTTCGTTCTCCTTATTAAACTATATTATATATTTTTCGGAGAATAAAGGCAATATTCCGATATTTTCCTTCAATTTTTTTATTGTCTTTTATTAGTTTTTTCCTAATTATTGCAATTATCAAATATTGTTATTTTTACATGGGTTGAAAATGGAATTTTTCTTTAGAAAATGACTCAGGGATCCTTTAGGAAATTGTGTTACTATAAAAATTGCATCCAATTCTTGTATGCTACGACTTGGTTCCCGTTTATTATTTTTCAGTTCTATTATCTTGTAAGGAATCGACTGTAAATTACATTCCTCGATAAGGTATTGATTTATTGAAGTGTGGGTTTTATTCTTTTTAGAAGGGTAATAGGCTATGGCGACTTCCGATTTAAAAAGTCTTGCCAGAGTAAAAGCATGCTTTATTGCTATGCTCGTACTGTGCATATCTTGAATTAAAACGAGTATATGTTGCTTCTTTAGGCTCATTAAATAAAGAAAAAAATAGGTATTAGGGTTTTTTTAAATTTCGTGTTTGTATGCGAATATAATCAAAAATTAATTGACTGTTCAGTTCTCCTAAAATCAAAGTTTTCTTCAATCCTATTGACATAAAAGAGTTGTTTATTTATGATCGTATTGATGTGCTGAATTTGCAAATTGTCTGGATCTTATTTGTTCTTTTGGAGTTATTTAGATTAAATATGTATTTTATTATTTTGAGTCTATTCCGTTATATATCATTTATTAATCCTACTCAAATACTTATCTTAGTGCCATCAAAAATGATTAATGAGTAAACATAACTTTAAGCTGTGATATGGTGAAAGTGGCAGATGTAGTTGATAAACTTAATGCACGGGTTATTTGTGGAAACGGTGATTTAAATCAGGATATATATTTTGGTTTTGCATCAGATCTTATGAGCGATGTATTGACCTTGGATACGGATAATATGTTGTTGATCACAGGGATGAATAATTTACAGACGATAAGAACATCCGAAATGTCCGATATTTCTTACATCTTATTTGTACGGGACAAGAAGGTTTCGCAAGAAATGAAAGACTTGGCCTGCGAGAATAATATTACATTAATTGAATGTAGTTATTCAATGTTTAAGACGTGTTCTGTGTTGTGTGAAATGGGTTTAGAACCAGTATATTAAAGGTGATGGAATTTACATTTTTTATTGAGGGGGGGAATTTTTCTAAAGCCGGAACAGCCTCTAGCGAAGTTAAAAAAATATTGAAGCAGTTGAATGTCGATCCGAAGATTATCAAACGGACTGTTGTTTCATTGTATGAGGCAGAAGTAAACGTGGTCGCACACGCATTCGAGGGGAATATGAATGTCGAAATATTTCCGGATAAAATAGTCGTTAGAATAGAAGATAAAGGTCCAGGGATACCTGATATTGATAAGGCGATGCAAGAAGGGTTTTCTACGGCCACTTCAAAAGTCAGGGAAATGGGTTTTGGTGCAGGAATGGGATTACCCAATATAAAGAAGAATTCAGATCAAATGAATATTAGTAGTACTGTTAATGTTGGAACACTATTGGAAATTGTTAATTATCTGAAATAAGCGTTAGATGGAAAAGGCACATTTTTATCATGCACTAAAAGTTGTTGAGGAGGTTTGTATTGGATGCACACATTGTATGAATGTGTGTCCGACTTCAGCAATTCGTGTTAAAAATGGACTTGCGGATATTAATAAAAATGCCTGTGTCGATTGTGGCGAATGTTTAAATTCTTGTCCGGTTAATGCAATAATTGTTGAGCAAGATGACTTTACTCAAATTTTTCATTTTAAACAGCGGGTTGCTCTTTTGCCTACTGTTCTATTGGGGCAATTTCCTGATGATATATCCGAAAAGCAAATATATTCTGTTATTCTAGATTTAGGTTTTACTCATGTATACGAGGTTGATGAAACCGCGGATATTCTTACTGAAGCGACTAAAACTTACATGAATAAGCATCATCAGCAGCGTCCGTTTATTTCCAGCTTTTGTCCTGCAATCGTTCGCTTAATTCAGGTTAAGTTTCCTTCTTTAGTCGAACATATTGTTCATCTGAAGCCAGTTATTGATATATCAGCTTTGTTTTATCGTGAAAAACTTAAAAATGAAGGGTTTCGTGATGATGAGGTTGGGATTTTTTATGTGACTCCATGCGCTGCTAAAATAGCCGCTGTGAAAAGTCCTGTTGGTGAAGAGAAATCTTTTATTGATGGTGTTATCAATATGGATTTCATATACAATAAAGTCTTATTAAGCATCAAGCAAAATAAATCAGTAGGGATTAAATATGAATTAAATAAGCACATGTCCAGAAGAAGTATTGGTTGGACATTAACAAATGGAGAAGCATCACAATATCCTGGCAGATGTTTGGCTATTGATGAAATTCATAATGTAATTGAGGTACTGGAGAAGTTGGAGAATGAGGAAATAAGGGATATCGATTTCTTAGAATTACGAGCTTGTGATCATTCCTGTGCTGGTGGAGTTTTAACCACTGAAAATCGATTTTTGGCCGTAGAACGATTACGAAAAAGAGGAGAATGGTATCATCGAAATAAACCCATTATACTTGAGGCGAAAGAAATTGAAGAGTATAGACCTTATTTACTCGAAAATATTTCAATTAAGAGTATTGAACCTCGGTCAATTTTGAGTTTGGATACGGATATGATGGAAGCGATGAAGAAAATGACCAAGATCAATCGCATCTTGAAAGTTTTACCAAGTATCGATTGTGGTGCGTGTGGTGCTCCGCGTTGTCAGGCCTTGGCTGAGGATGTGGTGCAAGGAAAAGCAAAGATGACACAATGTGTTTTTTTACAGAAAATGTTGACCAAAGAAGGTTTGATTACTCCTCAGGAGTCTTTTGATATATCAGAGAATACTTGGGGGATAAATAGATTTGAAAAGAAAAATATAAACGATCATTAAATAAAAATGAAACGTCCATGAGTAAATGATTATTTGCGAATGGTAAGTTCCATCTGGCAACAGAATGAAAATTATAAACAGATGAAAGTACAGGATATAGTTGATAAGCTAGGATTAAAAGTGTGCAGCGGGTCTTCAGGTTTAAATCGCGAAATAGAAGGCGGATATACCTCCGATTTGTTAAGTGATGTAATGGGGAATGCAGATGAAAATCAGGTTTGGGTTACTTTGCAAACACATAAGAATATTATGGCAATTGCTTCTTTAAAGGAATTGGCCGCAATAATTTTAGTGAAAGGATATAAACCGGAAGCAGATGCAGCAGAACAAAGCAATGTAGAAGGAATTCCAATTTTGTCCTCAGAAGAGGAGGCTTTTGAATTAACTGGGAAGTTGTTTGAGATTTTGAAGAAGTAATTTATTTGAAATGAAAATTTTTCGAGCTGATTTGCATACTCATACTGTCTTGTCTCCTTGTGGAGATCTGGAGATGAGTCCTGTGAACATCGTTCGAATAGCAAAGGAACGTGGCATTGACATATTGGGAATAACAGATCATAATTCAACTTTGCATGCTGTTTTAATCAAGCAATTGGCAGAGAGAGAAGGAATTCTGGTGATGATGGGAGCAGAGGTTACAACCAAAGAAGAAGTTCATTGTTTGTGCTTTTTTGAAACAGAGCAATTGCTTTCTGAATTTCAAATTTACCTTGATCAACATTTGCCGAAGATTCCAAATGATACAAAATATTTTGGATATCAGGTTGTGGTGAATGAAGAGGAGGAGATCGTTGATGAAATTGATTATTTATTAATATCAGGATTGAATCAGGGAATTGATGAAATTGAAGAGAAAGTTCACTCTTTAAACGGTTTGTTTATTCCAGCTCATATCAATAAGTCGATCAATAGTGTCATTAGTCAGTTGGGATTTTTGCCACCCGATTTAAAAGTGGATGCTTTGGAAATTTCAATGCACACCACAAAAGAAGAGTTTTTAAGTACGAATAAGTATTTGAAAGCTTATTCATTTATTCAAAGTTCCGATGCTCATTATATAGATAATATAGGTAATGTGTGTACGAATTTTTTGATGGAAGAATTGAGTTTTGCAGAGGTTCGGAAGGCTTTAAAAGGAGAAGGTGGAAGAAGAGTTGAATTGGAAGAAAGATAATAAACCTAATAAAGGTAAAAGGTAAAAGGTTGTTGGATGAGAAATTTTAGATCTTTAGTCATATGGCAGAAAGGAATGTCGATTGTAAAGATGACGTATGAATTCGCTGCAATGTTTCCCAATGAGGAAAAATACGGTTTAAAGAGTCAGATGTGTCGAGCAGCAGTTTCGATTCCTTCAAATATAGCGGAAGGTTGTAGTAGAGGAAGTGATAAAGATTTTGTTAGGTTTTTAGAAATAGCATTGGGATCATTATTTGAATTGGAGACACAATTTTTATTAGTTCAAGAATTAAAATATTCGAATCTAGAAGAAGGTAAATTGTTGTTGTCTACAATTTTGGAAGAAGAGAAAATGATTAGTGGGTTTATTAATAAACTTAAAGCTGAAATTTATAAAGATAAATGAGAATAATGCTTTTAGCTAATACCTTTAAGCTTTAACCTAAAGTTGAAATGAAAGATCTGTCTTTACATATAATGGATATCATCCAAAATTCGGTGAGAGCTGAGGCTTCCAATGTTGAATTGGAAATCAGAGAGGATTTGGAGAAAGACCTTTATTCGATATTCATTAAAGATGATGGATGTGGAATGTCGGAAGAGGTTCTGAGTAAAGTATTGGATCCTTTTTTTACCACCAGAACCACACGTAAAGTTGGACTGGGTTTGTCGCTGTTAAAGCAAAATGCAGAGCAAGCAGGAGGTAAATTGGAAATACGTTCTAAAGAGGGAATAGGAACAGAGCTAGAAGTTCAATTTTCTCATAAAAATATAGATAGGCCTGTTATTGGTGATATAGCAGGGGTTATGGTGTTGTTGGTGAGTGCGAATCCAAATATGGATTTTATTTACAAACACAGCACTGCAAATGGAGAGTATATTTTTGATACGAAAGAAATAAAAGAAGTACTGGAGGAAGTTTCGGTTTCAGACCCGCATATTATTCAGTATTTGAAGGAATTAATCAATGAGAACCTAAACACAATAATATAAATTTTTTTAACCTTTAATAATTTGAGATTATGGCAAAAGTAAAATCTCTGGCAGATCTGAGGAGAATGAAAGAAGAACTTCAGTCGAAAATGGATCTTAGAGAGAAAAGCAACGATCCGGAAAGTCTTGTACAGATTAAAGTTGCAATGGCTACATGTGGAATTGCCTCGGGAGCTAAAGAAGTAATGGAATTCCTTATTGAGGAAACAGCAAAAAGAGGAATTCGGACCGTAGTTACCCAGACTGGTTGTATGGGATATTGCTATGCTGAACCTACAATTGAGGTTCAGATTCCTGGGAAAGAGCCAATTGTTTTTGGCGATGTAGATATTAAGAAAGCTGACCAAATTGTTGAGAAATACATTAAAAATGGTGAATTGGTCGATGGAATAATACCTGTAAACTACAAAACTTTAGACTAAACCTAAACGAAACAACAATTATGGAAAAGTATAAAATGCATATTCTTATTTGTGGAGGTACCGGATGTCGGGCTTCTGCTAGTGAGGCTATTCAAAATAATTTGCAGGATGCAATTAAAGCCAAAGGACTTGAGGATGAAGTGCAGGTTGTGATGACCGGTTGCTTCGGATTTTGTGAAAAAGGTCCGATTGTGAAAATTCTTCCTGACAATACTTTCTATGTGGAAGTAAAACCTGAAGATGCTGAAGAGCTAATTGAGGAGCATATTGTTAAAGGTCGTAAAGTAATGAGACTACTTTATGTTGATCCTGAAAATAAGGAAGTAATCAGCGATTCAAAACATATGGGATTTTATAAAAAACAAATTCGAATTGCTCTTCGAAATTGTGGATTTATTAATCCTGAAAATGTAGATGAATACATTGCCAGAGATGGTTATGCTGCTTTGGGTAAGTGCTTGGCAGAAATGACTCCTCAAACAGTAATCGATGAGATTATAGCATCAGGATTACGTGGACGAGGAGGAGGAGGATTTCCAACTGGTTTAAAATGGCAATTCGCAGCTAAAAATGTGGCTGATCAAAAATATGTAGTTTGTAATGCGGATGAGGGAGACCCAGGAGCATTTATGGATCGTTCAATTTTGGAAGGTGATCCACATACAGTTCTTGAGGCAATGGCCATTTGTGCATACACAATGGGAGCCGACAAAGGATTGATTTATATTCGTGCCGAATACCCATTGGCAATTACCCGTTTAAAGGTTGCGATTAAGCAAGCTCGTGAATATGGATTATTAGGCCATGATATTCTAGGTTCGGGATTTAATTTCGATGTTGAGTTGCGTTACGGTGCAGGAGCCTTTGTTTGTGGTGAAGAAACTGCTTTGATCCACTCTATGGAAGGTCTTCGAGGTGAGCCAACGGTTAAACCTCCATTTCCTGCAGAATCGGGATACAATGGAAAGCCAACTAACGTAAATAATGTTGAAACATTTGCGAATATCCCTGTTATCATTAACAAAGGAGCAAATTGGTTCAATAAAATTGGTAGTGAAAAATCAAAAGGTACCAAAGTATTCGCATTGGCCGGAAAAATCAACAATGTTGGTTTAATCGAAGTTCCAATGGGAACCACTCTTCGTGAAGTGATTTACGAAATTGGGGGTGGTATTAAAGATGGTAAGAAATTCAAGGCGGTTCAAACTGGTGGTCCATCTGGTGGATGTTTGACCGAAAAGCATTTGGATACTCCTATTGATTTTGATAATTTGATTGCTGTAGGTTCTATGATGGGATCGGGCGGTATGATTGTTATGGATGAGGATGACTGTATGGTGTCAATGGCTAAATTTTATTTGGAATTTACTGTTGAAGAATCCTGCGGTAAATGTACTCCTTGCCGAATTGGTAACAAGCGTCTTCACGAAATACTCCATAAAATTACTTTGGGCAACGGAACGAAAGAAGATCTTGATTTATTAAGAAATTTGAGTCACGTAATTAAAGATACCTCTCTTTGCGGATTGGGACAAACATCTCCTAATCCTGTTCTTTCAACATTAGAAAATTTTTACGATGAGTATATTGCTCACGTAGAAGATCATAAATGTGCAGCGGGGCAATGTAAAGCTTTAATGCAGTATGTAATTGATCCTGAATTGTGTGTTGGTTGTACTCTATGCTCGCGTAATTGTCCTGTTGATTGTATTTCAGGAGAACGCAAGGAGGCACACCTTATTGATACATCAAAATGTATTAAGTGTGGTGCATGTATGGAGAAGTGTAAGTTTAATGCAATAAGCATACAGTAAGGAGGATCTTAATATGGAAAAAATGATCAAATTAGTCATTGATAAAAAACAAGTAGAAGTGCCTAAGGGAACTACTATTTTGGAAGCCGCTAAAGGAATCGGGGTTGATATCCCAACTCTTTGCTATATGCATCTTGGCGATATGGGAATTGAACACAAGCCCGGCGGATGTCGAATTTGTGTTGTTGAGGTGGAAGGACGTCGCAATTTGGCACCATCTTGTAACTCGAAGTGCGAAGAAGGTATGGTCATTCATACTCATAACATGAGAGTTTTAAATGCACGTAAAACTGTAATGGAACTGATGCTTTCAGATCATCCATTTGATTGTTTGGTATGTGCAAAATCAGGTAACTGTGATCTTCAATCTACAGCTCAGCAATTAGGTGTTCGCGAAATTCATTACAAAGGTGAGCAATCAACCTATAAAGTAGATTATTCCCCATCTATTATTCGTGATATGGATAAATGTATCATGTGTCGTAGATGCGAAACAATGTGTAACGATGTACAAACTGTTGGAGCTCTTTCGGCAGTAAACAGAGGTTTTCAGTCTGTTGTTGCAACAGCTTTCGAAATGGATTTGGAGAAATCAACTTGTACTTATTGCGGACAGTGTGTTGCTGTTTGTCCTACGGGAGCATTAACCGAGAAAGATCATACGAGTCAATTAATTAGAGATCTTGCTAATCCGAATAAAACAGTTGTTGTTCAAACGGCACCTGCTGTTCGTGCTGCTCTGGGTGAGGAGTTTGGAATGGAACCAGGTACTTTGGTTACCGGAAAAATGGTTTCAGCTCTACGTCAGTTAGGATTTGATAATGTATTTGATACTGATTTTGCTGCCGATCTTACCATTATGGAAGAGGGAACAGAATTATTGGGTCGTTTACAAAGACATTTGGATGGTGATAAAGATGTTAAACTACCAATTTTAACTTCTTGTTGTCCGGGATGGGTGAACTTCTTTGAGCACCATTTTCCTGAAATGAAGTATATTACTTATACAGCTCGGTCTACTCAGAAAATGTTTGGTCCTATATCCAAGAATTATTTGGCAAAGTAAATGGGATTCATACGAGAAGACATGATTGTTGTTTATATTATGCCTTGTTTGGCAAAGAAATAAGAATGTCAGCGCGATGAGTTTAAGGTTGATGGCGATCCTGATGTGAATTATTCAATCTCTACCCGTGAATTGGCAAACTTGATTAAGCAGGCTAATATGGATTTAAAAACTCTTCCCGATGAAGAATTTGATAATCCACTTGGTGAATCTACTGGTGCGAGTGTTATTTTTGGTGCAACAGGTGGCGTGATCGAGGCTGCTGC
>JAQBBZ010000002.1:0-4949 GCA_032125735.1 Labilibaculum sp. | reverse complement strand
AAGGTAATCGATATCCTTTTTTAAGCGTTTTATACTTGCCATATTTATATTTTTGAATAAGTTGTATAACAGACGATACTGTTATTCGAGACAAAGATAATAAACACTTATTAATAAACAGTGTTCTCTTTTAAGGAATCTTTACTCAATTAATAGTGTGACTTTAAATTTTATTTAAATTAATCTGTAAAGAGATTAATTAGCGAATTCTTTAAGACTCTCCATTAGGATCCTTCTTCCCTGAAAAATACGACTTTTTATAGTGCCGATAGGCAAATTCAAATCATCAGCAATTTCACGATATTTATAGCCATCTAAATACATTTTAAATGGTTCTCTGATAAAATATTCTAACTTATTAAATTCATAAATGATATCATTGTAATTCTGGGTAGAAATAGGATTCTCATTGCTTAGGTTTAAAATCCCGCTATGATTCTTTGTTTCATTCAACATCCATTCTCGTTGTTTTACTTTACGTCTGTATGTATTAATAAAGATGTTCTTCATAATGGTGAAAATCCATGCCTTTAAATTACTATGTGTGAATTTAGTTCTGTAAGTGATGGCTTTTAGTAAAGTATCCTGGCATAAATCCAATGCATCATCCTGATTTGAGGTTAGTCTGAATGCATAGTACTTTAATTGCTGCTCAAGACTGAGGATATGTGTATTAAATTCGATTGTTGTCATGATTCTCGTTTTAAATTGTTCAACTAAATTATAAAAAGAATAAACAAAAGTCAAGTACTGTTTTAGAGGAAGAATAGTTTTAAGCACATATTCTAAATAAGAAAACCTCAGAACTCCATTTGTAAAAGGATTATCTGAGATTTTTAAAATATCAATAAAATAAGAGTTGGAGGTGTTTTATTATTTGGAGTTATTCAAATATGTTTTAAAATCGGATATAGAAGATACTGTTTTAATATTTTTAGGAATCGTAAGGCCTTCCTGTTTAAGCTGTAAGCCTGTAATAAGCACATCGATTTCATTAAAATTTCCAGCTAAAGATTTCAAGTAATTATTTAATTCAATTTGAGTTAATGGAGAAATAAAAGATGTAAATAATCCATCGGGGCTATAATCATTTACCACCTTTTGCAAATCTCTAAAAGGAAGATCTTGACCCAAATACAAGGTTTTTAGACCATTCTTTTTTGCGATGTAATTATAAAATAAAATGCTTATTTCATGAAGCTCATCTTCTTTCAGAAAAAAGATTATCTTTTTTGCATTTTCTTGTCTTGCGCCCGAGATTGAATCGATTGCAGTGAAGAGTTTCTGCCTTATTAAATTAGAAATAAAATGCTCTTGTGCAGGACTTATGGTTCCAATTTGCCATAAAATTCCAATTCGTTGAAAAAAAGGAAAAAGGATTTGAATGGTTGTTTCTTCCATGCCTTTTTCAAGTATGCATCTATTTAATATTGATTCAAAAAGACTCTCATCGAAATTAATTGTTGCCAATATAAGCTTATCAATGCTAATATCCTCTACACTATTGGCTCTTTCTAATTCTAAAATGCTGTTTTCCAGATCAATATTTTCCATTTTTGCTAATCGTGAAATTTTTATTCCCGAAGTGTTTAGCATAGAGATATTTAGTAATCTTTTCAAATCATCATCAGAATAAAAGCGAATATTAGTATCTGTTCGTTCCGGTTGAACAATTCCATACCTTCTCTCCCACACCCTTATTGTATGTGCTTTTACACCTGTTATTTGTTCAAGATCTTTTATGGAATATCGACTCATTTTATTTGTATAAAATTAGCAAGCTAGATTAGATTATCAGAAGTGATAATAAATATATATAAAACCTGCAGGAATCCCACAGGTTTTATTTGTTTTTACTCTGGCAAGAGAACTTTGTCTATTGCATGTATCACCCCATTTGTTCCTTGAACGTTTGTAGCAATAACATTAGTGTTTCCATTAATAACTACCCCTGAACTCGTATCAATATCAAGTTGTTTGGTCTCATTTAAAGTTGGTACCATTCCTGTTGTTACATCTTCTGCACGAACATTTCCCGATACAACATGATAAAGTAAAATTGCACCAACTGTTTCTGCACTCAAATCATCTATTCCAGATACTCCCAAGTCGGCGAACAGAGCTTCGAAAGCAGCATCAGTTGGTGCAAATATTGTAAAAGGGCCTTCTCCGCTCAAGGTTTCAGCTAAACCGGCTTTCACGACTGCTGCTACTAAATAATCAAATGTAGGATCTGCAATAGCAATTTCAACTACATTTGGAGGAAGAAGCACCTTGTCGATAATATGGATCACTCCGTTAAATGCTTCAATGTCGGCAGTTGTCACAGTAGCTTCTTTGTTGATCGTTACATTAGCATCAACATCTATTCTCGCAACAACAGGATCTGCATCCGGACTATCGGTGCTTAATGTTTCCACATAGCCAGTACTTAAATCCGTCGACATTTTCTTACTACCTATAACATGGTAGAGTAAAATTTGAGTAAGTGCCTCTGCTGAAAGATCCTCTATTCCTGAAACTCCAAGAGTATTGAATAATTCTTGAAATGCTGCATTTGTTGGAGCAAAAACGGTAAATGTGCCTTCTGAATCTAGAGTTTGTACTAATTCAGCCTTGTCAAGTGCAGCAACTAAACTTGTAAAGTCAGCGTTTGACGATGCGATGTCGGCTATGGATTGTGCCTCTTCTTCTGCTCCGGGAACTATCACTTTATCAATTACATGAACAACTCCATTTTTTCCTTGTACATCAGTTGCAAGGATATTAGAATTTCCATTGAGAACAACGCCCGATCCTTCTGTATTAATGTCCAAATCGAAATCTTGATTTAATGTTGGCACCATGCCTGTGGTCACATCTGCAGCCCTAACATTTCCTGAGACTACATGAGCAAGAAGTATTGGTGTTAAAGCTTCAGCGCTTAAATCAGCAATGCCCGAAACTCCTAAATCTGTAAAAAGTGCTTCAAATGCTGCATCTGTTGGAGCAAACACGGTAAAAGGTCCCTCGCCATTTAGTGCATTAACCAAATCGGCTTTTACGACAGCAGCAACCAGATGTGTAAATGAAGCATTCGCAATAGCAATATCAACAACAGTTGGAGGCAATAAAACCTTATCAATTATATGAATAACTCCATTTGAAGCCATAATATCAGCGGTGCTAACATTTGTTGTTCCATTCAATTTAACTCCCGAGTCCAGATCTACCAAAATTTTAATTGCATAATCTCCGGGGGTAAATGAACTCAATGATTCAACATATCCATTACTTAAATTATTTGACTTGACTTCGCTTCCAATTACATGATATAAAAGGATTGGAGTTAGAGCTTCAGCGCTAAGATCGGAAATGCCCGAAACGCCAAGATTGGTAAAAAGTTCTTCGAAAGCAGCATCGGTTGGTGCGAATACAGTAAAAGGCCCTGCTCCTTTTAAGGTATTTACAAGATCCGCCTTACTCAATGCTTCAACTAGAATCGAAAAGTCTGTGGTGCTAACAGCTATATCTACTATGGTTTCTTCCACGGCGGGCTGTGTGTTGTCGTCATCATCATCAGTACAAGCTACTGTGAATGCTAAAAAACTAAATAGGAAAAATACTCCTAAACTAAATTTGTTGTTTCTCGATTTCATATCATTATTTTTAATGGTTCAATCTAGAAACAAATAAAGTTTATTTTTGTTCACTCTTAATTGAAAAAAAATAAACAAAAGTTCAAATTTCCATTCATTTTATTTTTCAGACATGATATTTTCGACTTGCACTTTATCCAAAGTATTTAATTTACCTTCACTGACTGCAACTATTGATGCTACAGTAGCATCTCCTGTAATATTAACAACAGTTCGTAACATGTCTAGTGGTCGATCAATTCCTAAAATTAAAGCCAAGCCCTCAATAGGGATTCCAACAGAGGTTAAAACAATGATAAGCATTACAATACTTCCACCAGGAATTCCAGGTGTGCCTATAGATGCCAGTGTGGCTGTTACTACAATTATTAATTGGTCGTAAATATCTAAATCGATACCAAAAACCTGAGCTATAAACACAACTGCAATTGCTTGATAACAGCTGGTTCCATCCATATTTATAGTAACTCCAACAGGTAGCACAAAACTTGCAACTTCATTGGCAACACCTAAATCCTTTTCTACACACTCCATAGTAACTGGAAGTGTGGCAGCACTCGAACTAGTTGAAAAAGCTAATAATTGAGCTGGAGAAATAGCCTTGTAAAAATCGGTGTATTTAATTGGAGTAAATATTTTTAGAAATAATGGATAGATTAAAAATATCATTATTAACAGTCCTAAAATAACTGTGATTGCATATAATCCTAAGGCAGAAAACAAATCTAGATCGCCAGAAAAATCGACTATTAATCCTGCTATTAGGGAAAAAACGCCGTAGGGTGCAAATAGCATAATGAAGTCAATTATTTTAAGAATAATGGCATCTATCCCATCGAAAAACTCTCTTACAACCTTAACTTTTTCATTTTCTAAAATTACCATTGCAATACCAAATAGAATTGCAAAAAAGATGATCTGTAGCATTTTAGAGTTATCTGAAGCGGCCTCGAAAAAATTAGATGGCACCACATCAACAAGGAATTTGAGCGGAGATTCATTTTTCAAATCTGAAGCTTGATTTTTCTTTACATCAATTGTTGTATGAAACCTTTCCTGCAATTCTATTTTTTTATGATCGGGGAAAGTATTTCCTGGTTGTATACTGTTGACCAAAATTAGACCAAAGCTGACAGCAATAACTGTAGATAATAAATATAGAGATATCGTTTTTATACCTATTCTGGAAAGCTTTGTGATATTGGAAAGGCTTGATATTCCCTTAACTAACGACACAAAAATTAGAGGAACCGCTATTAATTTTAAAAGATTTAGAAAAATACTGCCCCATGGTTTGATCCAATCATTGGT
>JAQBBZ010000001.1:0-5772 GCA_032125735.1 Labilibaculum sp. | reverse complement strand
TTGGTAACACGAACTCCTAAAAAGGAACACAAGACTTTAACTTTGGTTCGTATTGGAACTTCAGGTGCTCTGCAGGGAAATATTCTTGTTGACTCATTTCTGCTTTCGAACAAATCGATTGGTTTCGATGGTATGCTAAATTTTTATGCCGATAGAGATTCCGTATCCGACTTGGGTTTCGAAGAAGCATTTAAAAAGTTTGTGAATTGGGATAAAAAATTAGCTTCGCCTTATGTTGTTCCAGCCTCAAAAAAACTAGTAGATATTCTAGATGGCGATGACATGACCAGGGGAGTTACTATCTCTGCTAATGGATTTTATGGCCCTCAAGGAAGAGTTCTTCGCCTTCAAACTCTCGATCCTGACTTAAATGATAAAATTGAGATGTTTGAATACAAGGGTGAAAAAATTACCAATTACGAAATGGAGAGTTCTGCAATATTTGGGCTTTCAGCAATGTTAGGACATGAATCTGCTGCTGTATGTGCAATAATCGCTAATCGCATTACTAAGGATGCTAGTAAAGACTATCACCCAACGATTAAAAAGCTAATTGAAACCGTTTTAGATCGACTTGTAAAATAGCTGTTACCCTTATTATCAAAGATTTAACCCGCAAGATTGCTTTTTCTTGCGGGTTTTAGTATATTTAATGAGCACTAAACCTATTATTATGAATAAGAATAAGTTAGAAGCTCTATTATCCTTACTAGACGATCCTGATAAAGAAATCCATAAGAGTATTGAAAAAGAATTAATAGAGTTACCTGTAAGTGCCATACCACAATTGGAAGATTTCTGGCTTGAATCCAAGAGTCCTCTCTTTCAAGAAAGATTGGAAATGGTAATCAACAAAATTCAGTTCATTAATATTAAGAGAGAACTTATTAACTGGAGTTCCGATGAAAACCCAAACCTAATAGATGGAGCCATTCTTGTTAATAAGAGCTATAATCCAAATCTTTTAATAGACCCAATTCGTAAAAGTATTCAGAAAATAAAAGAAGATGTGAGTTTAGAAATAAACGATAATCTTACGGCATTGGAAAAAATCAAAATTCTAAATCATTTTTTCTACAATATTTACAACTACCAACCACTCTCTCCTAATCAACCTACAAATTGGGATGGTGATATTGGGACTGTAATATCCCAAAAACAAGGTAATTATATTATAATCTCGATTATCTATGCTGGCATTGCACAAGAATTAGGCATCCCTGTTTATGGTATCCATCTCCCTAATAGTGTTCTCCTCTGCTACGCAGATGAATCAACAACTAAAACAAGTAAGAAAAACACTGACTCAATTCTTTTCTACATCAACCCTATTGATAAAGGATCGGTTTTCAGTCTAAAAGATTTACAGCAAATTATTTCCGCAAAAAATATTGAAAACAAAGCCCAATTCTATAAATTAGCCTCCAACACAAGCATGATTAAGAGATTGGTACAACACGAAATTAACGTGTATAAAAAACTCAAGCTAGATAGTTTCATTCCGAATTTCAAAGAATTATTTCGATCCATATAAAAAAAGCCCGTTTCTGAATGAAACGGGCTTTTTTCTAACAATTATATTATTACTTCGCGTAATTAATCGCTCTGGTTTCTCTAATTACAGTAATCTTAACCTGACCTGGATAGGTCATTTCATCCTGAATTTTCTGAGCAATTTCTAACGACAGAATTTCAGCTTCTTTATCGGAAACTTTATCGCTACCAACAATTACTCTCAATTCTCTACCTGCCTGAATTGCATATGTTTTAAGAACACCAGGATGTGACAATGCTAAATTCTCAAGGTCTTTCAATCTCTTGATATACGATTCTACAATTTCGCGCCTTGCTCCAGGACGTGCACCAGAAATAGCATCACAAGCCTGAATAATTGGTGAAATCATTGATGTCATTTCAATTTCATCATGGTGAGCTCCAATTGCATTACAGATATCTGGTTTCTCTTTGTACTTCTCAGCCAATTTCATCCCTAAAATTGCATGTGGCAATTCTGGCTCCTCATCCGGCACCTTTCCAATATCATGCAACAGACCTGCACGTTTCGCTCTTTTTGCATTCAAACCAAGCTCTGTAGCCATTATTGCACAAAGATTAGCTGTTTCTCTGGAGTGCTGTAATAAATTTTGTCCGTAAGATGAACGATACTTCATTTTACCAACCAAACGAATCAATTCAGGATGCAATCCATGAACTCCCAAATCGATGGCGGTACGCTTACCCGTTTCGATAATTTCTTCCTCTATCTGCTTACGAACCTTATTTACAACCTCTTCAATTCTTGCTGGGTGAATACGTCCATCAGTAACTAACTGGTGTAAAGCCAATCTAGCAATTTCACGTCTTACCGGATCAAAACCTGAAAGAACAATAGCCTCAGGAGTATCATCAACAATAATTTCGATACCAGTAGCAGCTTCTAAAGCACGAATGTTTCGACCTTCTCTACCAATAATTCTACCTTTTATTTCATCCGACTCGATATGGAAAATAGTAACTGAATTTTCAATTGCTGTTTCAGTAGCTACTCGTTGAATAGTTTTCACAACTATTTTTTTAGCTTCCATAGTAGCGGTCATTTTAGCCTCTTCCATGATTTCGTTCACGTAAGACATTGCCTCAGTTTTCGCCACATCACGCATAGAATCAATCAAATGAGTCTTAGCCTCTTCTCCTGATAAGCCAGAAATCTTTTCTAATTGTTCAACTTGCTGTTTTTTAGCCTTCTCTAATTCATCCGACTTTCTCTCTACCAAATCGATTTGAACAGTCAAATTATCACGAACAACATCAACTTCCTTTTTCTTGCGCTGAATTTCTTCTATTCTTTGTGTTAAAGCATTTTCCCTTTGCTTAAATTTAGTCTCCGATGCAAGTAATTTGTTATTTCTTGCATTAATTTGCTTTTCGTGCTCTGTTTTTAATTCGAAAAATTTCTCTCTCGCCTGAAGAATCTTATCTTTTTTGATCACTTCCGCTTCCGATTGCGCATCCCTAATTATTGAGCTACTCTTGGCTTTTAGAGTTTTTTGCAAAACAATGTAAGAAACAACGCCACCGCCAACAAACGCAATGGACCCTATTATTATTTCAATCATATTATAGAATATTAAGTCAATATTAGTATTATATATAAAATGTAACCCGCACTATCACTCAGGCTTACAACATTAAGGTTCAATAGCCCTCTTATATCTTACAATAAGACACAAGAAAAATGACTACAAAACATTAAAATTGCGATCAGCCTAAGAAATAATGCGGGTTACAACTTTCCTTTAAGAATGTAAACTACTCTTTATCTAAAAATTCTCTTAACTCCTGCTCCATTGCTCTAATTTCTTCAAGAACCGGTGAAACATCAGTTTTATTTTCAGCTTCAATTACCTTAATTACATACTGTAATGAAGCCATTGCTAAAAAATCCTGAGTATCTTTATCTTTATATCGTTGTTTGTATTGCAATACTTTTTCATTAATCATTTTTGCAGCTTTCCGGATAACCTCTTCCTGATTACGGTCTATCTTTAAAGGATAAAACCGATCCGCTACATTAACTCTTATTGAAAGTTTTTCGTCCATAAACAAATTCTACCTGTTTAAAAGAGCAATACATTTATCAATCTCCCGCACAATTCGGTTAATTTTAACCTTAGCCTCTTGCGAATCTCCACTATTCGCAGCAAATGTTTTGGCTAACTTTAATGTATTGTATTGATGGTTGAGTTCTTCCCGTTCATTTTTCAGGATTTCAAACTTTTCCATGAGCTCCAATTTCTCATGAATTAAAAATTCTTTTTCCTGTTTAGATTTCTGGTACAACGAAATAAGTTTCGTAATTTGTCCCTTCAAATTATCTAGTACTTCGTTTGGCTCTTGATCCATCATTAATATTTTTCTTTTACAAAATTAACATTGCTGAGAAGATTATCAAATATATTAGTTTGTATTTTGTAAATCATTTCAGAAAAAAAAGGATTTTTTTGTAGTTTTGATAATCCTTTCACAAAACCAGCGTTTATAATATGAAGATACCCAGAACATACATAATTATTCCACTCCTTTTACTATTTTTTTTATTTTATAAACAAATATATTCTCAGGACAGAAAATTCCCTCAAAATTATTTTCGATCACCTGTTGATTTTGTTATAACATTAGCGGGTAATTTTGCGGAACTCCGTAATAATCATTTCCATTCAGGAATTGATATCAGAACATTTACGGCAGGTAAAAAGGTATATGCAATAGCCGATGGTTACGTAAGTAGAATTAAAATATCCGCAGGTGGTTACGGAAAAGCCATTTATATCGATCATCCAAATGGCTACACTTCTGTTTTTGCACATCTTGATCATTTCAATACAAATATTGAGGAGTTTGTTAAGTCGCATCAGTACATAAATAAAACTTTCGAATTTGATTTAAAGCTTTCAAAAGATCAAATTGCTATTAAAAAAGGAGATATTGTTGCTTTTTCAGGTAATACAGGTGCTTCAGCCGGTCCACATTTGCATTTCGAAATAAGAGATACAAAATCTGAACATCCTCTCAATCCTTTGTCTTTTGGTTTCAAAATAAAGGACACTACACCTCCTAAAATATTCAATTTATATGCCTATCCTCTCAATTCGATTAGTAATGTAAATGGCTCAAATAACAGGCAAAAATTTCCTGTAACCTTCTACGACAATGCATTTCATCTCACTAGTGATCCGAAGGTGAAACTTCTTGGCAATATTGGTTTTGCTCTGGAAGCAAACGACTATATGGATAATACCTGGGGAAAGTGCGGAATTTACGACATGAAAATGAAAATTAACGATACATTGATTTCAAGTTTTTCCTTTCAAGAATTTTCTTTTGACGAATCGGGTTATATCAACAGTCACCTCGATTACGAATTAAATGTATCTCAGAATAAGCGCATCCATAAAACCTTTAAAGAGCCAAATAACAAGTTGAGTATTTATTCTACGATGAAAAACAATGGGATTTATCATTTTAAAAAGAACGTAAATTACAAAATTGATTTTCTTGTTTCTGATGCAAATCAGAATAAAAGCAATCTTAGAGTTTATGCAAAAGGAAACGAAACTGAAATAACATTTCCCAAAGCTGCTTTCGAAATGCTAATGAACTACGATAAAGAAAATATTTTCGAGAAAAAAGATATCGAATTAAAATTCCCAAAGAATAGCTTCTATACTACAATTCCATTTACTTATTCCGTAAAAAAAGATTCAAATTATCTTTCGGATATTCATTCCATTCACAATGAAAATGTGCCTGTGCATAACTATTACACGATTTCCATAAAACCAAAATACGTGCCCAAAGGAAAATCAGATAAACTTTTTATAGCTAGAATAGATAAAAAAGGCAAATTATCAAACGAAGGAGGAATCTATGTCGATTCTCATGTAAAAACCAAATCCAGATATTTTGGAAAATTTGCTATAGCTATAGATACGATTTCGCCTACAATTAAGGCAAACACCAGTTTTACTCAAAAGCCATTGAATGGACAAAAATCAATTCGCTTTACCATTTCGGATAATTTATCGGGGATAAAATCGTACGAAGGATTAATTGATGGGAAATGGGTACTATTTGAATATGATGCAAAGAATGATCTTTTATTTTATGTGTTTGATAGTAAAAGATTAATTGCTAGTAAAAATCATGAATTACAAGTAAAGGTGACAGATCAAGTTGGAAATCAGAAAATATTTACAACCAATTTTATTTGGT